>CAMLKY010000036.1 GCA_946480545.1 uncultured Acidobacteriota bacterium | reverse complement strand
GGGCCGGCCTTCTTGGGTCCGGAACCCGGAGCCCCGGGCGTGCCTTCGCGCTTTCGCGCCCATGCGGGTTTGGAGAACGGATCACGATTCTGTGCACTCAACTCGACCAGGCTTCCGCTGATGAGCACGAACCCGACGACGGCGAGGTTCAGGACCAGGAAGCGTACGATACTTGCTTTGTTAGTCATGGCTTTTTCTCTCTCTGAACTTAGGCTTCAAGGCTCCGGTTACTTTGCCGCGGGCGCCGGCTTTGCGGCGGCCGGAGCGGCAGCAGGCTGATTAGGAGCGGCAGGTGCGCCAGGTTTCGGCGCGGCGGGTTTATTCATCGCTTCAGGATCGGCGTAGTAAGCCGTCAGCAGGAACTGTGCGTGCAGGGTCTTTTCCGCAGTCTGCTTGTCGAGCTGGTTTATCTTGAAGTCGCTGATGGAGACGATTCGGGGCAGCTTCGCCATCTTGTCGAAGAATGCGCGAAGGTTTGTAAAGTTACTGTCAACCTCGATCTCGACCGGCTTCGCCATGATGACGTCCTGTTGCGTATCGTCGCGCGGGCTGAATCGCATCACGATCATCCTCGAATCCCGTGCGTTGTCCTGAAGACCTTGAAGGACGTTGGTGATCTCTCGCTGTTCGGGGAGGAGAACTTTCAACTCTTCGTACTCGACCGCCTTGCTGGCGTACAGTGCACGAAATTCGTTGATACGCTGTGTAGCGACGCGGGCGGCTTCGTTCTTTGCTTCCAGCGTAGCAACCTCGGCGAGCTTGGCGGCAACCTCTTCGCGCGTCACGCTGGTAACGAAATACCACACGCTAAGGTAAAGCAGGGTTGCTATACCAACCAGGAGGAGAAGTTGGAAGTGCCATTGAAGATTCTTGAGTTTCTCTAGCATTGTAGTGTCCTTCTTTATCTTGAGATCGATCTTTTAGACGCGGGTCAGTTCTTGGCGACCTGGGCGGGAGGTGCCGGCTGTGGTGCTCCGGGAGCGGATGCCTGCGTTGGCACGCTCTGGTTTACCGAGCTCGCTTTGGACGGCGTATAGGCCATCTTGATCGTGAAGTTGACGAGGTTAACCTTGGGCGTTTCGCGGCCCGGAGTGCCGGCTGTCGCCTGAACGGGACCAGCGGCTTGATTCTGGACTTCTTCACGCTTGGTCTCGATATTCATATTCGAGAACAGGCCGTTCGAGAATTCGAGGCTGCGTCCGAACTGGGTGACCTGGGACTCGTCGGGCGAGTTACCCTTGATCTCCATCATCTCTCCCTTCTGCTCGATGCTTTGAAGGTAGATGCCCGGGACCATCGCTATACGCTCGCGCATCGCTTCGAGGACCGCGCTCGGGCCTTTCTGTTCGTCGCGAAGCTTCTTGATGGCCGAGATCCGCTTATCGATCGCGGAGATCTTGGCTTCGAGTTCCTGTTGCTCTTTGATCACGACTTCGAGTTCTTTCTCGATCTGTTTCTGCTCGTCGTACCTACGTTGAGCTTCATTCTTCGCCATCTGAGTGCTGAGAACATCCCAGCCGACCACGGCCGCTAGCAGAAAGCCGACGGCGAGCGTCAAGAGGAGCAGGCGGGAACCGGCGCTTCCGACCTTGCGGTCGACAGCCATCACGGTGCTGCCTTGTCGTTCTGTAACCGAATTCAATAAGTTGATCTTGATCATGGTTCTTATACTCCCCTTATCGCCAAACCAACGGCGACTGCCATTTCCGGCATGATTTCGCTGAGATAGTCGGAGTCAAACTTACGGCCGTCAACGCGTATGTTGCGGAACGGGTTCATAACTTCAACCGGAAGCTCGAGCCTGCGTGAAAGTTCCTGGGCTAGTCCGTTGAGTTTCGAACCGCCGCCCGAAATGAGGATCTTCTGAACGACCGTGTGATTGTCTTCGCTGGTCGCACGGTAGAAGTCGAATGTCTTCTGGATCTCCATCGCGACGATCTCCGTGACGTTGCTCATCAAAGGTTCGATCGATTTCTCTTCGACGCCCTCGACAGCATGGCTGACGCCGCGCTTGACGGCTTCGGCCTGTTGGAAGCTAAGTCCGAGGCTTCTCTGCAGTACGTCTGTGAACTGGCTGCCGCCCACCGTGATGTCGCGCGTGAACAGCGATCTGGTTCCCTTTACGATATTGACGTTCATCGTGGAGGCACCGATGTTGAGGAGCGTAACGACATCGGATTCCATCGGCTGGTAATTGACCTCGTAACAGTTCTGCAGAGCGAACGTGTCCACGTCGATCGCAACCGGCTGTTTGCCGGCGAGTTGGATCGCCTGACGAATGTTGTCGATGCGTTCACGCTTGCAAGCTGCGATGAGAACGTGTGTCGAGTCCGCGGAGTTTTCGGTGATCTGGTAGTCGAGGCTGACGTCTGCGAGGTCGTAAGGAATGTGCTCTTCGGCATGCCAGTCGATGGACTCTTCGAGTTCCTCGCGGCTCATCGGCGGCAGCACGATGTTCTTGATAATCACCGAGTGTCCGCTGACGCCGGTAACGACGTGATCGGCATTGACCTGATGGCTGTTGCAGACGTTTTGTATGCAGTCCGAGACGACGTTGAGCTCCATGATCTGGCCGTCGATGATCGAATCGTCCGGCAGATTCTCGAACCCGAGGCTTACCAAATTGAGGTTGTTAGCTTTGCCGTCGAGCTCGACCATCTTGATCGAACTGGAACCGATATCTAAACCGGCAACACTCTGCTTTTTACCGAACAGCATTATTTTCTTGCTCCTTATTTACTTTTCACAAAGGACTTTTGAACAGTTTTCTGAAAGGCTTGGAACGAAAGCGGTGGTTGGCGGGGTAAGACTGTGTGCCACCTTTATGTTATGCGCTTATCGACAGGACGTTACTGACAGGACAACTGAATGAGTTTGCCTCACACCGCTCCGTTCCAGATTTCGCGTGACTTTTACAAGCAGCGGATTGAATTGTTTCTTAGAAAACTGTTTCGCATCGGGTGGCGAAGGGAGACGGCTTTGATAACCGCCAGAACTAAACTACAGGAATCGTTGGCCGACTGTCAACCATTTTTTACTGAGTTAAACGCAAGATGAAATGAAAGCGGTCAGAATGACAGGTAGCCTCTGGCAGATTGATTGGAACAAGTACTCAGCCACCACAGCGGACGGGACGGACTGGTTCGGTCGCGGCAGCGACGTCAAACGATAATGTTTCGACCGACTCGGTAATCGCATTTTCGCGCTTCGCCCTCAGGCAGGCAGGATGCCCGCGCTCCAGTCCGTTGACGAGTCGCATGCGCTTCGGTAGCGTTACTTTCTTTCTTTTAACTCCATCCTGGCAACTGATTCCAGATGAACCTCGTCGGGACCATCGGCCAGCCGCAGCGATCGAGCGTAGATCCAAAACTGTGCGAGCGGGAAATCCTGCGAGACCCCACCGCCGCCATGCGTCTGGATAGCGCGATCGATTATCCGTAGCGTCACGCTTGGAACCGCAGCCTTGATCATCGCGATCTCTTTTCGAGCGGCTTTGCTTCCAACCGTATCCATCATCCACGCCGTCTTTAGAACAAGCAGGCGCGCCTGGTCGATCGCCAGTCTTGCTTCGGCGATCCATTGACGCACGACGCCCCGCTCGGACAGAGGTTTTCCAAACGGTTCCCTCGTCGATGCTCGTGAGCACATCAACTCGAGAGCACGTTCGGCAACACCGATGAGCCGCATGCAATGATGAACACGCCCGGGGCCAAGACGCCCCTGCGCAATCTCGAATCCGCGTCCTTCCCCGAGCAGCAGATTCTCCTTCGGGACACGAACGTCCGTGAATGAAAGCTCCGCGTGTCCGTTCGGTGCGTCGTCATATCCAAACACACTTAGAAGCCGCTCCACCTTCACGCCCGGTGAATCCATCGGAACCAGTATCATCGACTGCTGCAGATGCTTCGGCGCGTTCTCATCCGTCTTCCCCATGAAGATCGCAAGCTTGCATCGCGCGTCACCGGCACCAGTTGACCACCACTTCCGGCCGTTGAGTATGTAGTCGTCACCGTCCGGCTTGATCGATGCACGAATGTTCGTCGCATCGGATGAGGCGACATCGGGCTCGGTCATCGCGAAGCACGAACGGATCTCACCATTGAGCAGCGGCTTCAGCCATCGGTCCTTCTGAACCTCGGTGCCATACAGGTGGAGCACTTCCATATTCCCGGTATCGGGGGCGGAACAGTTGAACACTTCGGACGCCCATACGACCCGGCCCATAACCTCGGCGAGCGGAGCGTATTCAAGATTCGAGAGTCCCGAAACATCGGGCAGGAATAGGTTCCACAGGCCTTCAGACTTCGCCTGCGTCTTAAGCTGTTCGATCAGCCCGACCGGCTGCCAACGATCGCGGGTATTGACCTGGTCGATGTACGTCTGTTCATTCGGATATATGTTCTTATCGAAAAACTCTCGGAGCCGGTTTTGAAGTTCGACAGTTGTTGCCGAATAATCGAAGTCCATAAATTTGCCGATACGATAACACACAATCAGTGTCGTTAATATGGATCACGAGACTACGTCCTTGCGTTCGGGCGAGGAGATCAATATAGAAAAACTCTCGCGTTATCTTGCCGCTGTCGGCCTTGGTCGAGAGGTGGACGTCGAGCAATTCCCTGCCGGCAGTTCAAACCTGACATATCTTCTAAGAGTCAACGGTAATGAGTATGTGCTGCGGCGCCCGCCGTTCGGGAATACCGTAAAGACTGCCCACGACATGAAGCGCGAGTTCGATGTGCTGTCGAAGCTTTCCGCTGTCTATACGCCGGCGCCGAGGCCCGTCTTGTTCTGCGATGATGAGTCCGTGATCGGCTCGGAATTTTATCTGATGGAAAGGCGACGCGGTCTTATCATTCGTGGGAAAGCACCTGCCCAACTCGACAGTTCGACCGAATTGCAGATGGCCGTGTGCCGGAGCTTTATTCGTAATCTGGCCCATCTTCACTCGCTTGATCACAATGCAGCGGGACTCGGGGAGCTCGGACATCCCGAGGGATATTGTCGACGGCAGGTTGAGGGCTGGACCAGGCGTTACTTTGCCGCGAAGACACATGAGTGGCCGGCACTCGAAGGCGCGATCGAGTGGCTCAGCACGAACATCCCACCTGAGTCGCGCGCTTCTCTTGTCCACAATGACTATAAGTTCGATAACGTCATGCTTGACCCGAGCGATCTCACGCGAATTACGGCAGTACTCGATTGGGAGATGGTAACGGTCGGCGATCCGCTCATGGACCTCGGGACAACGCTCGGGTACTGGATGTCCACGGACGCCGAGCCCCAGATGCTCAGCATGCCTTTCAACCCGCGGATCCTGATGGAGAATATATCGCGCCTGCAGCTTGTAGAAATGTACGCCGAGGCGGCGGCTATCGATCTCCCGAACATGCTCTTCTATTACATATTCGGCACATTCAAGATCGCCGTCATCGCTCAGCAGATATATGCGCGTTACGTTCGAGGCTTCACGAACGATGGCCGTTTCGCGAATTTCGATTCCTTTGTAGCCACGCTTGGTGCTATTGCGGCTCGAGCACTCGACCGCGACTCGATCTGATCACGATGCACATTCTCGCAAAATGCTCCTTCTCACTTCTCATACTCGCCCTGGGTGCGATCTACATCTCCGCCGCAGACGTTCACATCCGGGTGAATCAGATCGGATACCTTGTTGCCGATGCTAAGACGGCTATCGCTTTTTCACGTGAGGCGGTACCAGCCACAAGCCAGTACTCTGTCATCGATGCAGGATCCGGTCGAGTCATTCATACCGGCGGACTGAAACGATCCGCCGCACCGCCTTCGTGGGGCGGCCAGTTCGAGCATTACTACGAGTTGGATTTCTCACACCTCCGCGCACGCGGACGTTTCTATATTAGGATCGGCGAAACTCGCTCGCTCGAATTCACGATCGGCGAGTACCCTGCTTACCAGGAAGATCTATTGTTTTTCATGCGGCAGCAGCGGTGCGGTTACAACCCGTTTCTCGATGTCGCATGTCACAGGCGCGATGGACGGTCGTTCTATGCACCGTTTGCCGACACCACATTTGTCGACGCGAGCGGCGGCTGGCACGACGCGGGAGATCAACTAAAGTATCTGATCACCGCCAGCAACGCTACCGCGCGAATGCTGCTCGCCTACCAGTTACAACGTGGAAAGTTCATCGATAACGTCGACGCCATGGGTCGCGAAAATCGTCCGAACGGAATCCCCGACATTCTCGACGAGGCTCATTGGGGACTGGAGTGGATCCATAAGCTGCACCCAGCGGCGGACCAACTTTTTCATCAAGTCGCCGACGATCGGGATCATCGCGGATTCAAGATGCCCGACAACGACAATGCCGATTACGGCTGGGGACCGAACAGCTATCGGCCTGTGTACTTTGCCGACGGCAAACCGCAGGGTCTCGCGCAGTGGAAGAGCCGGTCGACGGGCGTTGCCAACATCGCCGGACGCTCTGCAGCAGCGATGGCGATGGCGTATCGCATCTGGTCGAACGACTTGAAGGATGCGGTCTACGCGCGGAAATGCCTGCAAGCCGCTGAAGAGCTTTACGCCATGGGAAAACGCCAGGAGGGATTTCAACAAGGCAATTCCTTTGGAGCTCCATACAGGTATAACGAAGACACCTGGGCAGACGATATGGAGTTCGCCGCGGCGGAGCTTTACAAAGCGACGGGCCGAAAAACTCTCATCGCCGATGCGAAGCGATATGCCCGCATCGCCGGGAAAACGTCTTGGATGGAATTCGAAACATCGGATATGGGCGAGCAAATGTCGCGACACTATCAGATGTACCCCTTCACGAACGTCGGACATTTCGCGCTCTATCCACTGGTCGATAAGACTACCAAAGCCGAGCTCGCAGGTTATTACCGAGCCGGCATCGAGAATGTAACCGCCCGCGCAAAGACAAATCCCTTTGGCATCGGCGTTCCGTTCCTCTGGTGTTCCAACAACCTTGTGGTCGGCTATCTGACCCAGATCTATCTCTACGAACAGATGACTGGCGACCGAAGATTTCACGACTCGGCCATCGCGCATCGAGATTGGCTATTCGGTCGAAACCCGTGGGGCACATCTATGTTCGAAGGCATCCCCCAGGGCGGCGAGTATCCGAACGACACGCATCTTCCAACCGTTCAACTCTTAAAGAAGGAGGTTCGCGGCGGCCTGGTGGATGGACCTATCGCAGCGTCGACCTACCGAGGCCTACTCGGAATACGCCTCGCTAAGCCTGACGAGTTCGCCGACTTTCAGACCGAACAGGTTGTCTATCACGACGACGTCGGCGACTACGCAACGAACGAACCGACCATGGACGGAACAGCCGATGCAATTCTACTGATGGCGCTTTGGAGCAAGACTCCGGTGCCGCCGCAGCCGGTAAAGCGCGCCGCGCTCGTCATCGAGCAGGGTGCTATAACCCGCGGCGACCGCGATCGCAGACGTCTTGCTATCGTGTTCACCGGCGATGAGTTTGGTGAGGGGCTCGAGACGATCACAAGCACGCTCACAAAACGAGGAGTGAAAGCCTCGTTCTTTTTCACCGGGAGGTTCTATCGCAATCCGGAATTCAAAGAAGCCATCACCAAACTCAGGGCTGCGGGACACTACCTCGGTGCTCACTCGGACAAGCATCTGCTGTATGCCGATTGGAAAGATCGGGAGCGCACGCTCGTAACCAAATCTGAGTTCATAGAAGATCTCAATGCGAACTATGCGGCGATGCGCGAGTTCGGTATAACCCGTTCGGATGCGGAATATTTTCTGCCGCCGTACGAGTGGTTTAACCGGACGATCGCCGACTGGACGAGCGAGGCAGGTTTGAGGCTGGTCAACTTTACACCTGGTACCAGCTCGAACGCGGATTACACGACTGTAGACGACAAGAACTATCTGAGCAGTGACAGCATCATGGAGCGCGTCAAGAGTTACGAGGCACGCGACCCACACGGGCTTAACGGCTTCATTCTGCTTCTGCATGCCGGTGCCGGCCCAAAGCGTCCCGACAAGTTTTTCGACCGGCTCGACACACTGGTTCAATGGCTTCGATCCAGAAATTATGAAATGCTTCGGGTAGACGAACTGTTGAAATAATTGCGGATAAGAGAGATCAGACGGCGATCGTCGGCCGGAATACCCTAATCAAAATTCTTCAACCCGACCCCCGGGAAATGTGATAGACTAGCCGTCACCTAAGCTCCGTTGTACCGAAAATCTCGACAGTGGTCGCCCCCGCGACCTGAAAACATTCCATCGAAACTAATTCCACAGTGCTGCCGCCCAACTGCACCTTTTTAGGCTTTCTATTCGAACACCAGGAGGATCTGACGAAATGAACAACTTCTCAAGTGTAACGGCCAGAACACTGACCGTTCTGCTGGTAATCACGGCTCTCATCGTTTCCGCGATCGTGTTGCCGGGCCTTTTCAGCTCCAGCGCAGTGAACAAAGCTGAATCGGTTCCCGCGACCGTTCCGGCGGTAGAGAACGGATTTCCCAACTTCGACATCCGAACCGAAAAAGATCCGGCAGCGATGGACTCCCTCGTAGCCTTTAGGAATGCTTCGGGGCGCGATGCATCCATGGTAGCGACGATCCGCGAGCAGATCGTTCGAGGCGAAGACGCGCTTCGAGCGCGTCACGCGGATGTTGTCGTTGAATACAACGACCGGCTCGGGTCAGCCGAGGTTATCTCACCAAATGTCTGGAAGGAAAATCCCGGACGACTTACCGCACCCAGCGGTGCGAATCGCCCTGACATCCTAAAGAATTTTCTCCGCGAGAACGCC
The DNA here is from genome assembly GCA_946480545.1 of uncultured Acidobacteriota bacterium. The sequence continues at coordinate 1,487 of CAMLKY010000036.1, read as the reverse complement.
GGACTGGTGGGGCTGGAGCAGAGCCAGACCGATTCGCTTGTTGTCGATGCCGATTACACCAATCCGGACGGCAATCTTTCATACACTCATCTCGAACAGCGCATCAACGGCGTGCCGGTGTTCGGTGGCGAGGTGAAGGCGGGCTTTGATCGAAACGGAAGCATCGTCCGCGTGATCAACAACGCCGCACCCGGCCTGGATTACGCAAGTCTGTCGAAGGAATTTGGCAGCCCCGTCGATGCGGTGAGGTCCGCCGCCGGTTATATCGATCACGATCTGACCGCAGAGGACACAACAGTAGACAAATCTGTCTCCACCGATCTCAAGGTTGTTTTCGGGGGCGACGCAAATCCAAAATCCAGGATCCAAAATCCAAAATCGAATGACTGGGCGACGACTGCGGAACGCATGTACTTTCCACTTGAGCCCGGGGTCGCGGTGCCCGCATGGCGAGTTCTGATCTGGGAGCCGGAGAATGCTTACTACGTTATCGTCGACGCGGCTTCAGGAACGATGCTCTGGCGGAAGAACATTCGCGAGGATCAGACCCAGCCCGCAACTTTCAATGTGTATCGAAATCCGAATGCGTACATCGACGTCGCGGACAGCCCGGCGCCGTTTACTCCGGGGCCGATCAGTCCAAATGGTCAGCAAGCGCCGGTGATAACTCGGAGCGACGTCACGCTGATCGGCAACGAGGGCGATCTATCGTTCAACAGCCTCGGCTGGATCAATGACGGAACCAACATTACCGACGGCAACTCGAATCAGGCCGGCGTCGACCGAGATATTTTTGACGGCGTCGATGCAACTCAGACAGGCAGCCCGAACCGCGTGTTCGCGTCTCCGACGTGGAATCCGCCTCCGGGAAATCCTTCGCCGGGCGATGCACCGACGACATCCCAGGCACAACGCGGTGCCGTGATCCAGATGTTCTACGTGATGAACCGCTATCACGACGAGCTCTACAAACGTGGATTCACCGAGGCGGCACGAAACTTCCAGCACAATAACTTTGGCCGCGGCGGCTTGGGAAACGACCGTGTGTCGTCAGAAGGACAAGACTCTTCAGGAACGAACAACGCCAACTTCTTTACTCCGGCGGATGGTTCGCGTGGCCGCATGCAGATGTACATCTGGACCGGACCAACGCCGGACTACGATGGAACGGCCGACGCCGACATCATCATTCATGAAGTCACGCACGGCCTTTCAAATCGGCTCCACGGAAACACCGCGGGACTTTCCAACAACATGTCACGCGGAATGGGTGAAGGTTGGGGCGACTGGTACGGTCACACGATGCTTGCCACGGCCGGCGATCCGATAAACGGGATCTACACGACCGGCGGCTACGCCACGCATCTGGCCGCAAGCGGTTACACGTCGAATTACTATTACGGTATTCGTCGTTTCCCGAAGGCAGTGATCGCATTTACCGGAGGTCCGAACAACCGGCCGCACAACCCGCTGACGTTCCGACATCT
>CAMLKY010000035.1 GCA_946480545.1 uncultured Acidobacteriota bacterium | reverse complement strand
CGTGTTTGTCGCGCTCGTCGGTTCGCGGATCATGACGCGTCTCGCTCCTGCGATTGACGGCCTTCGGCTTCACCGTCCTTTCTTCAATCTTGGGATCATCCTCTGTCTCGGTCTCTCCGTCGCATCGCTCTACGTCGGGGTCGCCGCGATCATCGGAGCGTTCCTCGCGGGAATGGCCCTCGCCGAGGCGACCGAAGACAACAAAACCGTGCACAAGCTTACACAGGGCATAACCGAATTCCTTGTTCCTTTCTTTCTTGTGAACATCGGTATGCAGCTCGATGTTGCGGTCTTTCGCGACATGTCTGTCGTGACACTTGCGGTGATCATCACCATCGCGGCGGTACTCACGAAATTCGTCGGATGTGCGCTTGGAGCTTTCGGAATGACACGCCGCGAGCGTGCGCAGATCGGCGTCGGGATGATACCGCGCGGCGAGGTCGGTATAGTCGTCGCACAGATCGGCCTCGGCCTCGGTGTGATCAGCGGACACTTCTTCGCGTCAGTTCTTTTCATGGCGGTCGCAACGACCCTGATCGCACCACCATTCATCAAGCTCCTGTTCTTTGAGGACAAGGATAGCGACAGCAAACACGACTACGAACCGGACGAAGAAGAATTTACCCGCATCGGGTGATCGATTTGGTAAAATTTCCCTATCAATGTTGAGAGCGATTGGATCGTCGAGTGACGCGCGAGCTGATCGGAGCGCGAGCGCGTCAAACTTCAACGGCTCGAGGGAGCCGGCGCTTTTTCGTGCTTCGCACTCATGCAGGCAGGGATGCCTGCGTTCCAGTCGGTTGACGACGTTGCTCATCGCGATCTTGTTCGTATCGACATCTTTCTCGCAGACCCGGTCGCTTCGATCGTTGACGATCGTTACCGAACCAAACTCGACAGTGTGGATCGACGGCGTCCGATACGGCGTAACGGATAGCGGTGGAAAGCTGACGATCGCGTCGGCACCGGCTGGCGTGCGATCGGTTCGCGTGCGGGCGAACGGGTTTACCGAGGTGACTAAACCGATCTCTGCGGCGACCCGCGGAGAGGTTCCCATCGCGCTCACGAAAACTACGGACGAAGCCGAGTTGGCGTTCCAGTCTGCCGAAGCGCTTGTTGGGGTCGACCGCGAGAAAGCAATAACCGAATACCAGCGAGCCGTGAAGCTCCGGCCGAAGTATCTCGAGGCTTATATCGGACTAGCTCGCGCTTATTCGGACCGCGGCGAGATCGAGAATGCGTTCAAGGCGATCCAGAATGCGAAGAAGATAAAGCCGGGGCATCCGGAAGTGTCTGCGATCGAGGGACGTCTGCTCAAAGACACGGACGAAGAAGCTAAGGCCATCGCGACGTTTAAGCGAGCCATCACCGAGGGGCGTGGATTTCAGCCCGAGGCGTACACCGGGCTCGGCATGCTCTATAAAGACCGGGCCGAGGCGGCCGCCGGCTCGAATGAGTTCGAAGCCGAGAACACGAACTACGCCGAAGCAGCGAAGCACCTTTCCGTGGCGGTGAAGCAACTCGGCTCGGCACCGGACGCTATCGTTATCTACCAACTCTTAGGTCTTATCTACGAACGCCAGAAGAAGTACAAAGAGGCGATCGCGCTCTACGAAGAATTCCTCCGCATCTTCCCCGATGTCAGCGAGTCTGAAGCGGTCCGCTCTTTCATCGTGCAGATCAAAAAAGAAATGGCGGACCAGGACTGATCTGGATCGTTTCTAGTTTCTAGTTTCTGGTTCCTGGTTCCCCTTTGCGTCTTAGCGTCTTTCGAGAACACCAATTCTCGGACCCGTCAGAGCCTAGTTTCACCCGAGTCGCGCACACATCCGAAGCAGGTGTTCTCGCAAAGACGCTAAGACGCAAAGGAGAACTAGAAACCAGAAACTAGGAACCAGAAACTGAGGCTAAGAATCGGTCAAACTGACTGAAACTCGCCGATTCTGCTCGAAAAGATTTCTTGACACTGTCAACGGCCAACCTATATATTTATTACCAACGGTGTTTGGCACCGGCGACAGTAGTCCTCACACGGTAGCAACTCTTAAGTCTCTTCAGCACCCTTCCTGCTTGTTTCTCTTCAAACAACGGGATCTCCAAACAGATAAGAAATGTCAGCAAAACTAGGGGAAATTCTTGTCCGCGAAAACCTGGTGACGCCTCAACAGCTTCGCGAAGCTCTTGATTACCAACGCACCAGCGGCGGACGGCTCGGCTCAAACCTCGTGAAGCTGGGTATCATATCGGACGACGTGATCACGTCTGTCCTGTCGCGCCAGTATGGCGTGCCGTCGATCAACATCGACCTGTTCCAGATCGACGACGAAGTCGTCAAACTCATCTCGCAGGAAGTCGCACTCAAGTACACCGTTCTCCCGATCTCAAAAGTCGGCGCCACGCTAACGCTCGCGATGGCGGATCCGACAAACGTTTTTGCGACCGACGATATCAAGTTCATGACCGGCCTCAACGTCGAGCCGGTGATCGCCTCAGAAGCCTCGATCCAGATGGCGATCGGAAAATACTACAGCGGCTCAACACAGATCGATATCTTCGAAGCCGCTATCGCGTACGACGCCGAGAAGACGAACGGCAAGAACGGAAAGAACGGTAACGGTAAAAACGGCGCGAAGGTGGGCAAGTCTGAACGGCTCTCCGAGGCCGACCTCGACGTTTCGCTCGATTTCGATTTTGCATCGCATGACAGCGAAGAGTTCGAGGTCATCGAGGACAACGAAGAGATCGATCTGGCGACACTCGCGCGCGCGAGCGAAGATGCACCGGTCGTCCGACTCGTGAACGTGCTGATGGTCGATTCGCTTCGACGCGGCGCATCCGACATCCACGTCGAGCCGTACGAGAAGGATTTTCGAATCAGGTTCCGCATCGACGGCGTGCTCTACGACGTGATGCACCCGCCGATGAAGCTTCGCGATCCGCTCATCTCGCGTTTGAAGATCATGGCGAAGCTCGACATCTCGGAAAAGAGATTGCCGCAGGACGGGCGTATCAAGATCAAAGTGAAGATCGACGCTCGCTCGCGTGAGTTGGATTTCCGTGTGTCGACTTTGCCGACGCTGTTCGGTGAGAAGGTCGTGCTCCGCTTGCTCGATAAGGACAAGCTGATGCTCGACATGACCAAGCTCGGTTTTGAGCCTGAATCGCTCGAGAAGTTTCAGCGTGCGATCGCAAATCCGTATGGAATGGTGCTCGTCACCGGCCCCACTGGATCGGGTAAAACGAACACGCTTTACTCCGCACTCCAGGCGTTGAATACGAACGAGACGAACATCATGACTGCGGAAGATCCGGTCGAGTTCAACCTCGAGGGCATTAACCAGGTCCAGATGAAGGAGCAGATCGGTCTAAACTTCGCCGCCGCTCTTCGTTCGTTCCTGCGTCAGGATCCCAACATCATCCTCGTCGGTGAGATCCGCGATTTCGAAACCGCCGAGATCGCGATCAAGGCCGCACTCACGGGTCACCTTGTTCTATCGACACTGCACACTAACGATGCACCGTCGACGATCTCACGTCTCGTCAACATGGGTATCGAGCCGTTCCTCGTGGCAACGTCGGTGAATCTGATCCAGGCACAGCGGCTCATTCGCCGAGTCTGCAGCGGTTGCAAGGAAGAGGCGCACATATCCCCCGAGGCGCTTATCGAGATAGGCTTTCCGGCGGATGAAGCGAAGACGCTCAAAACGTACAAGGGTCGCGGCTGCGACATATGCCTCAATACCGGGTACAAGGGCCGCGTCGGTCTCTACGAGGTAATGGAAGTCACGGACGAGCTGCGGGAACTCATCATCATTGGCGCGAGCGCGATCGAATTGAGAAGGAAGGCGATCGAACTCGGCATGATCACACTGCGCGAATCCGGGCTCTGCAAGCTGCGGGATGGAATTACAACTGTCGAGGAAGTAGTCAAGGAAACGGTTCTCTAGTTCTGGAGGAAATATGCTATTTAGGGCAATTGCATTAACTTTGGCTTTGTTGATCGGCATCGGCACGATCATTCCCCTGGGAACAGATTACGCGGAGGCGGGTCCGCGCAAATCAAAGCGTTACAAAAAATCTAAGAAGTACAAGAAGTATTCGAAGCGTTGGTGGCGCCAGTACCGCGCTCGCATGAAGCGTAAGCGCTCTCTGCAGGCACGCCGTCGCGCGATGCGCCTGCGCCAGCTTCGCATGGCTCGTAAACGTCCGGGTGGAAACAAGGCCGTGAAACCGGTCGTCGCTTCGAAGACGAACGTTCCGGAAAACACCGTTGCGATGCTGCCTTCGGGTCACGCCGCTCCGGCAGGATGGAGAAAGTCCGCTTCGACAAGCAGCGAGATCAATTTCTCGGTCGACAACGGAAACGGTTCGGCGGCTATCTCGGTCGTCGGTCCGGCAACGGGTGAGACCGTCGACAGCGGCCGTCATAGGACGGTCGGTGGTGTATCGACAACGGCGCTTCGCCGCGAAGTCATCAACCGGATGATCCGCGAGAACGGCTGGGTCGTGAACGATTATCAGAAGATGATCGGAAACCGATCCGTGTACGTCGTTGTTGCCCAGTCGCAGAACGGTGGCCGTGTGCACTCGCGTATGTTCTATTTCACCGAGGCCGACGGACGCATCTACAGCGTTGCAACTAATTCAGCGGCCGAGTCCGCCGATCGCATCGCCGAAGAATCCGAGAAGGTCATCTTCTCGCTCGCACCCCGCCCTGCCCAGCAGGCATCTGTTCGAGAAGACTGATCGTTGATGGTGGATCGTTGATCGTCGTTCGTGCGATCAACGATCCACGGTCGATCATCCGACTCGGCGCAACAACAACGATCAACCATCAACGATCAACCATCCACTACTATGTCTTTCGATCCAAACGCCACACCCGAATCGCAGATCACACTGCCCGAGCTTCTCAAGAAGATGACCGACGCAGGCGGCTCCGACCTGCACCTGACTACGAACTCGGCCCCGCAGATCCGGGTTCATGGTCACCTTTCGCCCTTACCCGGCTTCGCACCCCTCACGCCCGCCGACACGAAGCGGCTTGCGTATTCGGTCCTGACGGATGCTCAGAAGCACCGCTTTGAAGAAAACCTCGAGCTGGATTTCTCATTCGGTCTAAAGGGTATGTCCCGTTTCCGCGCCAACCTGTTCAACCAGAAAGGCGCCGTCGGTGCGGTGTTTCGTGCGATCCCCTACGAGATCAAATCGTTCGAGGCTCTCGGGCTTCCGCCAGTGATCTCGGATCTGTGTAAGAAACCTCGCGGCCTGATCCTCGTGACCGGTCCGACCGGTTCGGGTAAGTCGACGACGCTTGCGTCGATGGTCGACAAGATCAATATCGACCGGCACGATCACATCCTTACCATCGAGGACCCGATCGAGTTTCTTCACAACCATAAGAACTGTGTCGTGAATCAACGCGAGGTCGCGGCCGACACACACTCATTCGCATCGGCGCTTCGGACCGCACTTCGACAGGACCCCGACGTCGTGCTCGTCGGCGAAATGCGTGACCTCGAAACGATCGAGATGGCATTGCGTATCGCTGAAACAGGCCACCTTACGTTCGCCACACTCCACACGAACTCGGCCTATTCGACGATCAACCGTATCATCGACGTCTTTCCGTCGGCCCAGCAGGCACAGGTCCGCACGCAGCTCTCGCTGGTGCTCGAAGGCATCATGTGTCAGGCCCTTCTGCCTAAGGCATCCGGTGACGGCCGAACGATGGCGCTCGAGATCCTTATTCCCAACGCAGCTATTCGAAACCTGATCCGTGAAGACAAGATCCATCAGATCTACTCGATGATGCAGACAGGTCAGGACAAGTTCGGCATGCAGACATTCAACCAGGCGCTCGCGACTCTGGTGCACAAGCGTCTGATCACGGTCGAGGTCGCGATGCAGCGAACCTCGAATGCCGATGAGCTGAAGGAACTGATCGAACGCGGGTCGGGACTCAATCAGACTTACACCGGCACAGCGAAGCCCGTCGTCAGTCCGCAGAACCACCAAAGTCCGTATGCCCAGGGCCGCCCCGTCGGATCGCGTCCACCGGTTCGTTGAACACCTTTACGAGAGGAGCTAGAGAAAAGAAATGCCAACATACGCCTTTAAGGGAAGAAACCGACTTAACGAAATGGTCACCGGCGAGCGCGACGCAGCGAGCCAGGACGAGCTTCGTGCGTTACTTCGTCGTGAGCAGATCGTTATGACGCAGGCGTCCGAAAAGGGACGCGTTGTTTCGATACCGAAGCTCGGCCGTCGTAAGAAGGTCGGCGCCAAAGAGCTGGCCGTTTTCACACGACAGTTCTCGGTGATGATTGACGCGGGTCTGCCGCTCGTACAGTGTCTCGACATTCTCGCCGAGCAGCAGCAGAACGTATTCTTCAAAGACGTGCTGCGTCAGGTGCGCCAGAACGTCGAAGAAGGTGCGACCCTGTACGCCGCCCTCGAGAAACACCCGAAGGTCTTCGATTCTCTCTACACCCACATGGTCGAAGCCGGCGAAACCGGCGGTGTGCTCGATCTGATCCTCCAGCGTCTCGCCACCCTGATCGAGAAGGTCGTAAAGCTGAAGCGAAGTATCGTTTCAGCATCGATCTACCCGGCCGCCGTCGTTCTCGTAGCGATCGGTGCGATCGCCGTGATCATGGTCGTCGTCATCCCGCAGTTCGAACAGATCTTTATCGGCCTGCTCGGTCCCGGTGAACTCCTGCCTCTTCCGACTCGCATAATAATGGGGATAAGCGGATTCCTCGCTGGTTGGGGCGGTGTCGGCTTGCTCGCCTCGGCCATCGGTATGACGATCGCGACCCGCTACTACTACAAGACTGAAAAGGGCCGATGGCAGATCGACAAGCTGCTGCTAAAGCTTCCGATCTTCGGATCGATACTTCGTAAGATCGCGGTCGCACGGTTCTCCCGCATTCTCTCGACACTGCTGTCGTCTGGTGTGCCGATCCTGCAGTCATTGGATATCACGGCAAAGACCGCGGGTAACGTCGTGATCGAGGACGCGATCCTGAAGGTCAGGGCCGGCGTCGAGCGCGGTGAAAACTTCGTCGATCCGTTGAAGGCAACAAAGGTCTTCCCGCACATGGTCGGCCAAATGATCGGGGTCGGCGAACAGACAGGCGCCCTCGATGCGATGCTCGGCAAGATAGCCGACTTCTACGAAGAAGAAGTCGACACGGCGATTGCCGACCTCCTTGCGATGATCGAACCCATCCTGATAGCCTTCCTCGGTATCACGATCGGATCGATCGTCATCTCGATGTACCTGCCGCTATTCACGCTCATCGGAAAACTGGCGAGCGGAAGTAAGTAGGTCAAAAATCCATCAATGCTGAAAAGAGGCTGTCCGAAAGGGCAGCCTCTCGTTTTTCCTTTGCGTCTTTGCGGCTTTGCGGGAGAACCATGGTCCCGGGTCCCGGCACCGGTTTTCTCGCAAAGCCGCAAAGACGCAAAGAAGAAATTCACTGCGTCATTCCGGCATGATTTATATGAGCGCGCCATCGATGCTTTCGGGAGTCAGATCCGAAAAAATTGTTGTGTTTTTCCCGGTCCGTGCTAATATCTCGACACTAATTCAACAAAGCGTCACCCGGGTCCGCGTTCCTACATGCCCACGAATCTCTCTATTACTCCGGAAGGCTTCCGTCTGCTCCTCGGCTGGCTCGATGCTGATGACCAGTCGGCGGGGGAGAAGTATGAAAAGATTCGACAGCGGCTTATCAGGATCTTTGTCGGGCGTGGGTGTTACGAGGCCGAGCTTCTTGCCGATAGGACCATCGACCGCGTGATCGCAAAGGTCCCGCAGATCAGCGGCGACTATGTTGGCGAGCCGGCCAACTACTTCTACGGGGTCGCGAACAAGATCCATCTCGAGTGGCTTCGCACTCAAAAACGCGAGCGGGAAGTGACCTTTATCGACCACACCGTCACCGTCACCGATGAAGACGACGCCGAGTTTTCATGTCTCGAAACGTGCCTCGATGAGCTTCCTGCCGACTCCCGCGAGGTGATCCTGGAATATTACCGCGATGAGAAGCGGGCGAAGATCGAGCGTCGAAGGGCTCTCGCCGAGCGGCTCGGAGTTTCGATCGGTGCCCTTCAAATAAAGGCCAGCCGCATCCGGAGCAAACTGTCGAACTGCGTCAATAAGTGCGTTGAGGCGAAATGATCTGAAAGCTTTCCGTCCCATGGGACATTCAATATGGAACAGAGGGAAATGATGAACGAACTCGAGGCCCCCCAGCTTCTCAGAAGGTATCTTTTGGGGATGCTTGACGACGGGCTCGACCAGAATCAGATCGAGGAACGTTTGATGATAGACGATGAGTTTGCCGCACAAGTCGCCGCCGCCGAAGACGAACTCATCGAGGAGTTTCTCGAGGGTGAGCTCTCGACCGAGGAAACCGATCGCTTCAACCGTTTTTTCCTGGCACCACCCGAGCGGAAGAAACAGCTAAGACTTATCCAAAGGCTCCGAGAGGTTTCCGCCAACCAGATCGATGTTCACCCACACCGAACCCGCGGCTGGTCGTACTTGCCCCAAGCAGCCTGGCCGCGGACGATTGCGGCAGCTGTCGTCGTGATAGCTGCCGCCGTCGGTGCCTGGTGGCTCGTCGGCGGGAAGTCCGAGATGGACCGCGGTCTAGCGGAGCTTCAGGCGGCATACAAAGATCGACGCCCGATCGAATCGCGGATCACGAAACTCCCAAGCTACGCGCCTTACTCAGAGTTACGGGGCGGGGAAGCCCAGACGGTCAATCAGGCATCTCTCGAACGTGCGGGCCACCTGTTGGTCGGCGCGGCGGCGGAGAAGAAAGACGCGAAATCTCATCACGCGTATGCGATGTATCTGCTCGCACGCGGTGATCTCGAGGCCGCGCAGCGAGAGATCGAAGAGGCGTTGTCATCTTCGAACGATCCGGCCATTCACAATGACGCCGCTGCGATACAGTTAGAGGTCGCACGCAAGGCCGGCAGCATTGATGACCACGCAGCGGAGCTTATCGCACTGCATGAGAGCCTGCGGCACCTCGACGCGGCACTTGCTGTCGATCCAAACCTGCTCGATGCGCGTTTCAATCGCGCGCTCACGCTGGAGCGGCAGCGGCTGACAGAAGAGGCGAAGGCTGCATGGCGGGATTATCTCGAACGAGATTCCAATTCGAAATGGGCCGACGAAGCACGGCGAAAGCTGGAGCATCTTGAGCGGGTCACCCCTCGTGAACGTACCGCGGCAGAGCACGAGATTGAGTTTCTTACCGCGGTACAGAGTGCAAACAACATCGACGCCGAAAGGCTGATCAGCGAGCATCGAGAGCTCATCAGCGATCTCTATCTGCCATCTCGCCTCGCGATGTCATATGTGTCGGTGAATGACGACAGGCGAGACGAGCTGTTGAAAGCGTTAGAGCAAGCCGGCGACATCGAGATAAGGCTGACGGGCGACACCTTTGCAAAGGAGATCGCCCTTTTTTATTCGCGTGTTCCAGAAACGAACTTCGCTTCGCTCGCAGCATCACACGCAGATTTGCGGAAAGGCTACGCGCTCTGTAAGGACAACAGCTATCGCGATGCTCTCCCCATGTTCGTGAATGCGCGACGTGAGTTCATCGCGGCCGGCGATGTCTTCAATGCAAAGATCGCGGAGTACTTCGTCGGGTACGCCCTTGCGAACGTCAAGCGTAACGACGAGGCGTTAGCCGTAATGAAAGACGTTGCATCGTGGGCCAGCGACAAGAATCACACCTGGCTGCAAATGACCGCACTTCATTGGGTCGCCTCCTGCTTGATGAATGCCAAACAGCTCACCGATGCACGGCGGACGTACGCACGGGCCTTGGAGATTGCTGATCGCATCGACGACTCGTATGCGCGGCAGCGAAACCTGTCGCAGCTCGCCATTCTTCATTCGATCTGTGGACAAGAGCGGATCGCCCTCGGCTACTTGTTTCACGCAGTCAAGGAATCGGATAAGCGGGAGACCAGCCTGCGGCAGCGTTACCGGAATCTCTTCGGCGTACTACCAATACTCTTTCAGGCCGGACTTTTCAGCTCTGCTCGACCGGCTGCGATGGAGGCGATAAGAACCGCGGACCAGCAGAAGAATCAAATGTGGTCCGCACACAGCCGTGCGTTCGCGGGTATCGTCGTCGCACAAATGGGTGATCTCGACGAAGCGCGTCAGCTCCTCTCCGAGAGCCGAGCCGCAGCAGCGGCGAGTCGGGCGAGGCCATCGCGCAGCGTGACGTTGTCGCCCTGCAGGGTGACCTGTCGATCGAGCGGCGAGGGCCA
>CAMLKY010000034.1 GCA_946480545.1 uncultured Acidobacteriota bacterium | reverse complement strand
GCTCGTCAAATAACATCGTAGAGCAACAACGGCTTGCGGCTTAGCACCTTTGCGAGAACTCGAACAGTTTTTTCGCAGAGTCCCGAAGCCGCAAACACAGAGCCTCCGGAATCAAAACCACCGCTCAATAAGCGCGTTCTTTGACCGCGGCAACGCGAAATCTTACCATTGAGCTTTCACGGAAGTTCAATGGAAATCCTATCCTCACTCAATCCGCAGCAGGTCGAGGCCGTAAAGACCACTGAAGGGCCGTTGCTCATCCTGGCGGGCGCCGGCTCGGGTAAAACGCGGGTCATCACGGTTCGTATCGCGTACCTCATCGCAGAGAAAAAGGTCGAGCCGAAGAATATCCTCGCCGTAACATTCACAAACAAGGCGGCGGGTGAGATGCGCTCCCGGATCGAGGATCTGCTCAAAGGACAGACGCTGCGCTCGTTTCCGCTGATCTCGACGTTTCATAGTCTCTGTGTTCGGATTCTTCGCCAGGATATCGAGAAGCTCGAGGAAGGTTACAAAAAGACTTTTACGATCTACGACACTGACGATTCGCAGAAGGTCGTCAAAGCGTGCATCAAGGATCTGGGTCTCGACGAAAAGCAGATCGTTCCGCGCGTTGTGCGTAATGCGATAAGTGCGGCGAAGAACCGCGGTGAAGACGTCGAGATCTACACATCGCGTGTAGAGCAGACCGATGACAAGCGTGCCGCGACGGCGAAGGTTTTCCGGATGTACGAAGAGCGACTTCGTACGGCGAACGCTCTCGATTTCGACGATCTGCTTATCAAGACCGTACGGCTGCTCCGAAGGTCGGTGGAAGTGCGCGAAAAGTACAACGACCGTTTCAAGTACATTCTCGTCGACGAATACCAGGACACGAACTCACTGCAGTTCGCGATGATCAACTATCTCACCGAGAAGCAGCAGAATATCTGTGTAGTTGGCGATGATGCCCAGAGCATCTACGGATTTCGGCAAGCAGACATCAAGAACATTCTCGACTTCGAGCAGCACTTTCCGAATGCCAAGGTCATCCTTCTCGAGCAGAATTATCGTTCCACGCAGACGATCCTGGATACCGCGCACGCGATAATCGAGAACAACGTAAATCAGAAAAAGAAAAAGCTCTGGACCGCGAATCCGGGCGGCGAGAAGATCTACTACTACCAGGCGCGGGACGCCGACGGGGAAGGCCGGTTTGTTGCGTCAAAGATAGAAGACCACCAACGGAAGAACCCCGGCGAGAGGATCGCCGTGCTCTACCGGACTAACGCTCAGTCGCGCGTTTTCGAGGAAGCCCTGCGTCGTCTTCGTATCGATTACAACATCGTCGGCGGCTTCTCGTTCTACGAGCGTGCCGAGGTGAAAGACATAATCTCGTATCTCAAGCTTGCACTGAACCCGGCCGACGATGTCGCACTTCTCCGCGTGATAAACACGCCATCGCGAGGTCTTGGTAAAACCTCGATGGACGAGCTGCTTTTTCGAGCTCGAGACCTGGGAGTTTCGCTTTGGGAAACGATCGCGATCGTGACCGATCAGATGTCAGGCGTGACATCGGCACTGACGCCGCGCGCGAAGGAGGCTCTGAGGACCTTTAAGGGCGTCATCGAGAAGCTCCAGCGCGTGGCGGGTGAGGTCGAAGGCACCGATCGGAAGGTTTCCGATGTCGTCATCGCGGCCATCGATGATACGGGCTACTCGCAGATGCTTCGCACGGAGGATTCGGACGAAGCGGCGGCTCGACTCGAAAATCTGGAAGAGCTCGTCAACGCCGCCGTCGATTACGACAATTCCGAGGAGATGGGTCTGCGAGATTTCATCGATCATGCAGCGCTTACGGCTGACACAGATAAGTACGATCGCAATGCGGGCGTGACGCTTATGACGGTCCACTCGGCAAAGGGCCTGGAGTTTCCGATCGTGTTTCTCGTCGGACTCGAGGACGGTGTGTTTCCGCATTCGCGCAGCCTCAGCGACGAAAAGGAAATGGAAGAGGAGCGGCGGCTCGCGTACGTCGCGATCACGCGTGCCGAGCGGATCCTGTATGTGACGCATTCGATGCGGCGTCGAGTGTATGGCGAGGAGATCGCTGCCGAGCCATCGCAATTCCTGAACGAAATGCCGCTCGACCTGATCGAGGACCTTTCGTACGGATCCTCGTGGCTATCGTTCGCCCGCGGATCTTCGGAGAATCGTTACGCAGTGAGTGCCTTAAGAGGTGAGACGCGGCGCGAGAAGCCAAAGAATCTCTATTCCGGAAAAACGTATAACAGCAGCGACGCCGTAGCCGAATTTTTCAAGAATCGCGGTGAGACGCGAAATGACGCTACACGGCCAAAACCCGATAACGCTGAGCAAAAACCGCCGCGCGGGTTCGATAAACTTCGCGCACAGGCCACGCCAAAGGGCGAAATCGAAGATCGAAAATCGAAAATCGCAAATGGGTTCCTTCCAGGCTCACATGTCCGACATGAGAAGTACGGAACCGGCCTTGTGCTTCGCCGCGAGGGAAGCGGCGACAACGTGAAACTCACGATAAGCTTCCCGGGATACGGTCAAAAAAAGCTCATCGAAAAATACGCCAACCTTGAAAAGGCATAAAGCTTGCAAATCATACCCGAGTACCTACAGTTGTACCGTTTTAGGTCATGCTTTGAGGAGGCAAGATTATGCGACAGATAAGAAACGGGCTTGTTATAACGGCAGCCTTGGCAACGAGTTTGGTCGTATCCGGGTGCGGTGCTCCGGGGACGAACACGGTGACGAACACGAGCACCAACACGAATACGAATTTACTTGCTAACACCAACCTAAACAGCACGACAACCAATACGACCGCGATCACGACAGGTGAGCCTGATCAATACCAGGCAAATGTTCGTCTTTCGTTCCAGGCCGTAGGCGAAAATCAGACGACCACGCTTCCGACGCTTGGTGCCGTCGTCGCGCGTTCGGGTGCTGATCGGGTCATGGAGTTCTCGCTCCCGACAAACGAAAAGATCATCTACCTGGATAAAGGTGGGATGAACTATCTGATTCTACCGAATCGAAAACAGTATGCGGAGCTCACCAAGGAAGCTGTAGGGTTTGAAGTTCGTCGGCTCTTGATGCCCGAGCAGATCGTTCAGCAGGTCAAAGCGATCCCAGGTCTCAGGCTTGCCGGCGAAGAGACGCACAATGGCAGGACGGTTGTGAAATACGTCTACAGCGCTGCCGCGAATACGGCAACGCAGGCAGGCACGGTCGCGACTGAGTCTTATATCCTGGTCGATAAAGAAACAAGCTTGCCTATCCGAAGTGAGACCATTTCACAATCGCAATCGGGCGGAAATGTTCAAGGTTTCAAGGGTCTTCGGGTCCTGACCGAAATGACCGACATAAAGACCACACCGGATGCGAACATGTTCACTCTTCCGACGGATTATCAGAAGATCGACTCGGAACAGGTGAAGGCTCAGGCGACGGCAATATTCCAGGTCGTGGGCCAGGTACTCGCACAGATGATGCAGCAGGCCGCGCCTCCCGCAAATTCGGCAAATGCTTCACCGTCACCGATGACATCGCCGGCGAGATAGCATGGGACGACTGGTCATAGGTCTGCTGATCGGATTCGTACTCGGCGGTGCGGTCGTCTTTTACCTTTTTGTAGGCGTGCCCAAAGCGGTGATCGCACCGGGCACGCCGATTCAGGCGCCGGATCCCGGTGGGGTGCCTCCGGGAGCGGCACAGATAGTTCTTAGGCAGCAGTTTTTTAACGAGGTCCTGGGGACGATCTTTCAGGAGATGAACGCCCCGGCGTTCCCATTGAGCGAGCAGACCGGCGACTGCGAAGGCCGGATCATTATCCAGCAGCAGGGAAGCGGGGTCCAGACCGGCGTGAACTTCGATAACGGCAAGATCTCGGCCCCGCTCGCGTTTACCGGGAGCTACGCTTCGCCAGTAGGATGTTTGAGATTCACGGGTTGGGCGCAATCGAATTTCGAGATGCGGTTCGATGCGCAGAATCAAGTTGTCTTCGGTCAGATAAACGTCGAGACGGTGAATCTCGACGGCGTGAACCCGGTGGTGTCCGCACTGGTTACGCCGATAGTTCAGTCAACACTGAACACTCGTGTGAACCCGGTCCGACTCATTGATGGGCGGCAGGTAGCGGTCGATCTGCCTATTGCCGCCGCCAATGGAAACCTCAAGGCTGCTGTTACCGACGTTCGTGCTGAGGTAAAAGACAACGCACTGAACTTATATGTGATCTACGATTTTGCGGGCGGAGCTCTTTCGGTTCCTGCTTCGCCACAACCGCAATAGGAACGAAACGTAGATAAAAACTGATGTTTGAGGCGAGAGTTGAGACCTAAGCGTGTTATGATTCGGGTGTACCATCGCCGCGATCGATTCGGCATTCAAGTAGGTAAACACTCTTCCATTGATGTCAGCCGTTAAGGAGCATGCGGTTTTGCGTCTGCAGGTCGGTTAGCAAACTAGCATTCTTAGTCTCACCAAATGAAAATTCTTCTTTACAACCCGGACAATGGGGTGACCCGCAATTTCATGCCTCACCTTTGGATGTTCCTCTTGCAGGCACTCACTCCTAAAGGCCATGAAGTCGTACTGATCGACGGGAATGCCAAGGCGATGACTCCCTCGGAGCTTGTCAGTTTCTGCCGTTCCGAGAACATTGAGCTGGTCGGCATCGGCGCGATGACGCGTATGATCGCGCGTGCGTACCTGGTCGCTGATGCGTTACGCGAGGCTGGGATCAAAGTCGTGATGGGCGGCCCGCATGTAACCGAATGTCCCGATGAGGCTCTCGGTCGCGACGGTGGCCCGCGACATGCCGACGCAGTAGCGCTCGGCGAGGCTGACGCGACCTGGCCGCTTCTCGTGAATGATGCAGCGGCGGGACGTCTGAAAGAGGTGTACCAGCCGGAGACCGATGAGAAAGGCAACGATATCAAGCCGAGCCTTCAACCATACCCATACATCCCGTGGGAGAAGCTGGATCTCGAACAATTTAGTCTCGTGCCGAAATTCCTTAAGCCGCTGATGTCGAAATTCGGCCAGGGTTGGGGCAAGTTCTTTGTTGTCCCGATCGAGACCGGCCGCGGGTGTCCGTACGGCTGCGAGTTCTGCACGGTCACGGGGTTCTTCGGTGACTCGATTCGCTTTCGCACTAACGAGAGCGTGGTTGAAGAGCTGCTTCGTCTAAAGGCCCGCGCGCGACAGGAGCGCGGACAGGTTGCCGTCTTTTTCATCGACGATAACCTCGCTATCAATAAGAAACGGCTTAAGTCGCTTCTCCGGGACATAATCGCGGCGGACGCCCAGCTTCCGTGGGTGGCGCAGATCAGCGCGAACCTTTTGGAGGACGAAGAGCTTGTCGACCTTATCGCCGATGCCGGTGCGCGCTGGATCTTTATCGGGATGGAATCCATCGATCCGGCGAACATGGCCGACGTGAACAAGACGTTCTCTAAGCCGACCAAGTACGCATCGGTGCTTGAGGGACTCGCCAGACGAAATATCTACGCGATCACATCGTTCATTTTTGGTATGGACAATGACACCGTCGGCGTCGCTGACCGAACTGTTGGCGAGATCGTGAGCTGGCCGCCGGGGCTTCCGGTGTTTGGCCAACTAACCCCTTTTCCGGCGACGCCCCTCTATACCCGTCTCGAAAAGGCCGGACGGCTCGATCGCCCGAAACATTGGCTGGATTTTGCTCCCTTCGTAATGGCACATGCGCCGCTGAAGATGTCGATCGACGAAGCAAAGGCGGAGACGTTCCGTGCCTGGTCGCGGAGCTATAGCCCGGAGCGAAACCTCGAGGTGCTGCAGTCGCTTAGTGATGCACCGGTCGTTACGCGAATCAGCCATTTCGCGGCGAGGCTGTTCTTCCGCGGTATTTATTTTCCGCAGATAGGTACGACCGCGTGGCTGCGATTGCTTTTCGCTAATCGAAAGGCGATCACGTCTTTGACGCGCGAAGGAATCGCGACATGGAGACGCTCGAAGGCACAAGCCAGAGCCGCACGTCATACGGCTGCTCCACAGCCCGACAAGGCTATCGGAGCGGAATAGCATCCCGATCGGCGTCCCGCAAAATCTTATCTTGTGGACGTCAAGAGGTGGGCGGCCTTGAGAAGGAAGTGCCGCACCAAGTTGGACGAGCCCCGTGTAGTGACGGACACGGGGCATTTTTCTGGCCGGTGGTCCAGGCGAATCAGTCTTGACAGGCTTCTGTTTCCAGCAAATACTCACTTTAGAATGCGAAATAAGCTTTTTTTACTTGTGATCGTTTTCCCCGTCGTACTCGGCTGCGGAATGACCGAGCGTATTGAGAAGGCGATGACAGACTCGAACTCGAACGTCACCATCGCAAACTCGAATACGAATAAATCGATCACCGACCAGGCGATCGACACGGCGGTAGGCGAAGAGAAGATCGGCATCGCGGAATGTGATGAGGCCCTGGACATCCTCGCGGGACAGGCGAACAATCCGGATGACAACTTCGTAACGAAGGCCGTAAAGAAGACCGCACTCAATTCATTTCGCGACCAGTTGAAGAAGAGCCTGGAGCAGAACAAGGCGGATAAGAAAGAAGTTGCGAAGTTCTGCAAGGAGTTCCGTGACAATCTTCAGGACTCGGTCACGGACGCAAACTCAAATACGAATTCGGCGACTTGGTAAGTCCCAAGTCCCAAGTCCCAAGTCCCAAGTCCCTAGTCCCATGTCCCAAGAGTCGTTGACTGGGGACCTGTGACTCTTGGGACTAGGGACTAGGGACTAGGGACTCTTGGGACTAGGGACTTGTACGTGGGATTAGACATTCATGATGTCTTGTTCCTTGTGCTTGGCAAGCTCATCGATCTTCCCGACGTAGGTGTTTGTGAGTTTCTGGACCTCGTCCAGACCTGACCGCTCATCGTCTTCCGAAACCACTTTATCTTTCAACATCTTCTTCAACGTGTCGTTGGCACTGTGACGAACGTTCCTGATCGCGACGCGATGCTCTTCCGCGATCTCGTGAACCTGCTTCGCAAGCTGGCGACGCCTCTCTTCATTGAGCGGTGGTATCGGCAGGCGGATCACCTTGCCGTCGTTTGAAGGATTCATACCAAGGTTCGCGGAGATGATCGCCTTCTCCACGTTATTCACCTGCGAGACGTCCCACGGCTGCACGGTCAGCAGTTGGGGCTCCGGAACAGCAACCGATGCCATCTGATTCAGCGGAGTCGGGGTGCCGTAATAATCCACCATTACCGAGTCGAGAAGGCCCACCGTCGCCCGCCCTGTGCGAACATTTGCAAGCTTCCGTTTGAAGTCCTCGACGACGGCCTCCATTTTCGGTTTCGTTTCGTTTGTAACAGTGCTAACGCTCATTATCCTTGTCTCCTTTGCCGTCTTGGCGAGCCAGGCGTGAATATCTTTCTCACGCTGAGCTCGCCAAGTGTGCGAAGCATTTCTCTTAAACCGCTGTTATCTTCTTGTCATCCACGCCGACGAGCGTCCCGATGCTGGTGTCGCCGCCGACAGCTTTGATTATGTTCCCGGACTCGGTCATGTTGAACACCATGATCGGGAGCTGATTATCCATACAGAGCGAGATCGCCGACGCGTCCATTACCTTGAGCTGTTTCTCGAGAACGTCCTGGTACGAGATCTTCTCGAATCTCGTCGCCGAAGGATCCTTCATCGGATCAGCCGAGTAGATGCCGTCGACCTTCGTAGCCTTAAAGATGACCTCAGCTTCGATCTCGAGCGCTCGCAACGCGGCCGCAGAATCCGTAGTGAAATACGGATTGCCCGTCCCTGCCGCGAAGATCACTACACGCTCTTTCTCAAGGTGTCGCACCGCGCGGCGCCGAATGAACGGCTCTGCCAACTGTGGGATATCGATAGCCGAAAGGACACGCGTCTGGACATCCAGTTGTTCGAGCGCATCCTGAAGGACGACCGAGTTCATCACTGTAGCGAGCATCCCGATATAGTCCGCAGCAGCCCGATCCATATTTCCGGCGGATTTTGAAACGCCCCTGAAAATATTCCCGCCACCGACCACGATCGCGACCTCGATGCCCAGATCATGAACGGCCTTGATCTCGCGAGCGACCGACTCCGCCATAGCGATGTCGATCCCATAGCTCTGCTGGCCCAGGAGGGCCTCGCCAGAAAGCTTTAGCAGAATACGTTTGAAGACTGGCCCCGTCATAGTTTCTAGTTCCTGGTTTCTAGTTTCTGGTTAGAGCCAACGAACTCGAAACCAGGAACTAGAAACTAGAAACTGTCTAACCTACCATCGATGCGACTTCGGCTGCGAAATCGTCGGTTCTCTTCTCAATGCCCTCGCCCATCTTGTAACGGGTGAAGCGGCGGATGGTGATGTTCTCTTTGATCGAGCCGACTTTCTCGGCAACAAGCTCGCCGATCGTCTTCGACGGATCTTTGACGAAAGGCTGATCGACGAGGACGTTGTCCTCATAATACTTGTTGAGCCGGCCGTCCACGATCTTACTGATCACGTCTTCGGGCTTGTTCGCGTTCTTCGGATCGTTCTTGAGCTGCTCGCGTGTGATCTCGCGCTCTTTGTCGAGAATGTCCACAGGAACTTCATCGCGTGTAGCGTATCGCGGGTCGGATGCCGCGATGTGCATCGCAACGTCCTTCACCAACTGCTGGAACTCATCCCCGCGAGCAACGAAGTCACTCTCGCAATTGATCTCGACCAGAACGCCGACCTTGCCGCCCATATGAATGTACGATCCGACAACGCCTTCTGCGGTGACGCGGCCGGCCTTCTTGCCGGCCGTGGCCATACCCTTCTTTCTCAGTATCTCGATCGCCGCCGCTTCGTCGCCACCTGCTTCGACCAAAGCGTTCTTGCAATCGACCATTCCTGCCCCTGTTTTCTCACGCAGCGACTTCACCGCGCCTGCTGTTACTTCTGCCATATATAACTTTCCTCGAAATTGTCCACAAGCCCGCCTTTCCCGGTCGGAGCTTCGAACGATCATTTACAAAAATGCGTAGCCAATTCACCTCATCGGAAAAGAGCCACGCCGTCCAAAAAAGAAAAATTTGTTTCGTCTAGCTTGCCGCCGCTTCGTTGCTTTCTTCCGTCTCGCTCTTCTTGGTAGCATCGGCGACCTGCTGCGAGGCCATCATCTTGTCGAGCTCGGGTCTGATCTCTACTTCCTTATCCGCTCCGGGCTCCTGGTGCGAATAGGAACCGCCCGCCGGCTCAGAGTGGGTAGCCTCAGCGGTTTCCCACGTCTGATCGGCAACCACCGTATCCGGAGTTTCTTCCTCGAGATCATCACCTTCATCGTCTGGGTCGGCGATGCCAGCCTTTCTAAGGCTGGCCGCGATATCGATCGATTCGTCCTCGACCTCAGGCGTTTCCTCGGTCCGTGCCGCTGCTCCGCCCTCAGTACCGATCTGCTTACCTTCGAGAATGGCGTCAGCAATACGCGAGGCAAAAAGCCTGATCGCACGCAGCGCGTCATCGTTGCCGGGAATGACCTGATCGATGCCTTCCGGCGAACAATTCGTATCTACAACCGCGACGATCGGGATGCCAAGCCGGTTCGCTTCTTTGACCGCGATGTCCTCTTTACGAACGTCGATCACAAAGAGCATGTCCGGCGGTCCGCCCATGTCCTTGATACCGGCAAGGTTCTTCATCAAGCCTTCGTGCTCCCGGTCGAGTTTGAGACGCTCCTTCTTGGTCAGCATCTCGTAACGGCCATCCTCACGCATCGTCTCGATCTCTTTCAGCTTCGCGATCGACTTCTGCACCGTCTGATAGTTGGTGAGAAGACCGCCGAGCCAGCGATTGTTTACGTAGTACTGTCCGCAGCGTTCGGCTTCCTCTTTGATGGCGTCCTGGGCCTGACGCTTGGTGCCGACGAAAAGGACTTTCTGGTTGGGACGCTCGGTCAACGCTTCGGTGACGTAATTCAGAGCATCGCGGAATAATTTCTGGGTCTTCTGCAGGTCGATAATATAAATGCCGTTGCGTTCGCCAAAGATGTACTCCTTCATCTTCGGGTTCCAACGGCGGACCTGGTGACCAAAGTGAACTCCTGCTTCCAAGAGTTCTTTCATCGTAACTGTAGCCAAAACTTTATCTCCTTGGTTTATGTACTCGACGGGGCAACGAATAACCAAGTGCCTCGCCAATGGTCTTCGGCCTTGGAACTTTGGTCTTCGAAAGCCGAAAGCCAAAGTCCAAAGGCCACGTTCTTAACGTTTCGAGAACTGGAACCGCTTACGTGCTCCTTTCTGTCCGTACTTCTTACGCTCTTTCTGTCGCGGATCACGTGTGACCAGGCCGGCCTT
>CAMLKY010000033.1 GCA_946480545.1 uncultured Acidobacteriota bacterium | reverse complement strand
CCCAAATCCCAAATCCCCAATCCCCCGCTGATACGTTTCCGCCGCCTCCTCCGCGTTACCCCATGAATACCCGCGTCGGGCTTGACTGACGCAACTCTTTATACGCGGAGATATACGATGAAATTCATACTTTCTTTCTTATTTGCAGCAGTAGTACTGACGGGGGCGGCGTTTGGGCAGACCTCGGCTTTTAATTACCAGGGCAAACTGACCGAGGCGGGAGCTTCGGCTAATGGCACATACCAGTTTACGTTCAAGCTCTATGACTCGCAGGTCGGCGGTTCGCAGGTCGGGCCGACGCTTTCCGATGTCTCGATAAATGTAGCGGACGGTTCTTTCTCCGCGAATCTCGATTTCGGTGCGGTTTCTTTTTCGGGCGGCGATCGTTATATCGATGTCAGCGTTCGCAAGACCGCGGGCGATGCTTACACGCCGCTTACGCCCCGGCAGAAGATCAATTCGGCACCGTACGCGACGAAGGCCGCGAAGGCGGCAGACGCCGAAGCGGTCGGCGGACAGTCCGCATCGACGATCACGAATGCCGTCACGGCGGTAAACAATGCGACGTCGGCTAATGTTGCCAACTCATTGGTCAAGCGCGATGCGAGCGGAAAGATCGTCATCGGCAGCCTGCAGTTCGGCGACGGAACGAGCATGACGACGGCCGCGACGGGCGGCGGTACGGCTATCCTCGGAACGCCGAATACGTGGACCGGTTCGAATACTTTCAGCGGCGGCATCTCGGCCGGAAACAACCCCGTAACCAACGTCGGTAATCCGGTGAATGCCGGCGACGCGACGAACAAAGCATACGTCGATGCGAACACGATCAAGTTCGTTCCCGGTGCCGAGCAGCTCTCGGTCGGCGACGCGAATGGTACGGCCCCGATGATCAATCTTCGCGGCGGATCGACGTGCTGCTCCGGTCCGGGCGGTCACACCCCGGCCTGGTTCAAGGTTTTCCAGAACGGCAGCTTCGTGGCGACGGGTAACCTGGGTATCGGCGTGAGTCCGAAGCAGGGAGCGGGTTACCGCACGTCGTGGGACAGCTACAAGGGTGCTTTCCGTTCAGGGTATGCGGATCTTGAATGGGATGACGACAAGGTCGGATTCTTCTCGTGGGCCGGCGGCAGCAACTCGACGGCTCAGGGTCTCTATGCACTCGCGTTCGGCGACACCAACTCGGCGGAGAGCACTTCATCGATCGTGTTCGGAAGCGGCAATCAGGTGAAAGGTGCGGCCGGATTCTCGGCAGGTGCGGGCAATCACGTGTGCGACACCTATGGCGTAGCGTTCGGTAACAAAGCCCGCTCGGGCGGCCCGCTTATCAACGGCAAATGCGATCCGGATACGTTCAATATCCGCGGTCTGGCTGCAGTCGCGATCGGATATAACGTGACTGCGGATCAGGACCACACGACGGCGATGGGCAAATTCGCATCGAACAACGGCTTCGTTGGCACGTTCATCTGGAGCGACGGTTCGGCTCAACAGAGCGCGGACACGTTCCGCAACACGGCGAACAACGAGTTCGCAGCACGTGCGACCGGCGGCTTCCGATTCCGTACGAACCTCGGCGGCACGACCGGTTGTAATCTTCCGGCGGGTTCGGGTGTCTTCAACTGCACCTCGAGCCGTCACACGAAAGAGAACTTCGCACCTGCGATCGGCGTGCTCGACAGCCTTCGCAAGATCCCGGTCACGAGCTGGAATTACATCTCGGAAGGCAAGTCGGTTCGTCACCTCGGTCCGATGGCCGAAGACTTCTACAACGAATTCCGTCTAGGCACAGGCAACACCTCGATCGGTGTCCAGGATCTCGCGGGCGTGAGCATCGCGGCCGTGAAGGAGCTCGACGAGCAGCTTCAGCAGAAGAACGCCGAGATCGAGCGTCTGCAGAACGAGCTCAAGACGCTTCGTGCGAACCAGACCGAACTCGAGAAGCGTCTCGAAGCGATCGAGAAGGCAATCGTAAAGGAGCAGTAAACGTTTTCTTTCTTTCCGTGCATTCGGCGGGTAGGCTTTTAGATAACCACTGAATACACCGAAAGAAAGCCGAAAGGAGATACGTTATGAAAACCAAGCTTCTTTACATGCTCGCGATCACGATCGTTGCGGTGGCGCACGCCGCGTATGTGAATGCACAAAGCGGCGGCGTGTTCGAGATCAAGAAGTCTCTGATCTCTAATTCTGGCGGCAAATCAACCGGTGGAAATTTCGCGATCGACTCGGCCGCCGGCGAACCTATCGCGGGAGCACAATCACAGGGCAACGGCTTTACTATCCTTGCGGGATTCTGGTCGTCGGCATCCGCGACGTCGACCGTTCGCAGGACGCCGTTCGATTTCGACGGCGACGGCAAGACCGACATCGGTATCTTCCGTCCCGTCGGAGCCGAATGGTGGTATCAGCGGAGCAGCACCGGCCAGCCGTACGCGGCGCAATTCGGTGTGACGACCGATCGCATAACTCCGGTTGATTTCACGGGTGACGGCAAGGCCGACATCGCGTTCTTCAGACCGTCGACAGGTCAGTGGTTCATTTTGCGAAGCGAAGACAGCTCGTACTATGCGGTCCCGTTCGGACAAAATGGCGACATCCCGGCTCCTGCCGATTACGATGGCGACTCGAAAGGCGATCAGGCCGTGTTCCGGCCCTCGAACAATACGTGGTACATCTCGCGTTCGAGCGGCGGTACGACGATCACGCAATTCGGCGCCGCGGGCGATCTGCCTGTAGCGGCCGATTACGACGGCGACGGAAAAGCCGACATCGGTATCTTCCGTCCGGGACCGGGTGAATGGTGGATCAACCGCAGCACGGCGGGTGTGCTCGCACTCCAGTTCGGAGCGGGAACAGACAAGGTTGTTCCGGGTGATTACACAGGCGATGGAAAAGCGGATGTCGCATTCTGGCGTCCGTCGAACGGGAACTGGTACGTGATCCGAAGCGAGAACGCTTCGTACTACGCAGTGCCGTTCGGCCAAAATGGTGACGTGCCCGCTCCGGGTGATTACGACGGCGACGGGAAGTTCGACACCGCCGTGTTCCGCCCATCAGCGGCGACGTGGTACATCGCTCGAACGGCCGGCACGCAGATCCTGCAATTCGGTGCTAACGGCGACAGGCCTGTGGCGAACGCGTTCGTACCGTGAGTCATTTGGCACAGAGCACACAGAGGAAGGGCAGGCTTACGGGCCTGTCCTTTTTCGTGTGGGCGGCTTCGGTTTTTTTTCGTGTCTCTTCGTGTGAGTTAGTGGTTCCAGCTCTCAAGCCACAAGACTTGAACCACTAACTCACACGAAGAGACACGAAGTGAAGGAATGTCTTTTAGGAATCCAATGTCGTCCAGTCACGGCCAGCGAAAGTCTAAATTCGTACGGCCCGCTGCAGTTGCACCGGGGCGTTCGGAGCGCAGCAGGCTTTCTCGAGCGTCTTCAGATCACGCTGCATCTCGCGGTCGTCTTCTATCATCGCCAGGACGTCGTCGAGCAGGGCCGCCGCTTTCTCATTCGCGGGCCGATTGAGGCTGTAGTGGACCCATTTGCCGTCACGCCGGCCGGTCACTAGCCCCGCCCGCTTGAGATAGTTGAGGTGTCGTGAGATCTTCGGATTATTCGTTGACAGGGTGTCCGCAAAGAAGCACACGCACACCTCGCCTCCTTTCAAAAGGTTCAAAAGACGCAGCCGCGTGCGGTCGGCCAACGCCGAGAAAAAAAGCTCCAGATCAAAGTTATTACCGCTTGCCATGAAAAAAGTGTATCACATAACAATTATGTCTTGACATAATTGAAAGCCGGGCGTATTCTCTGTTTACAATTACGCATAGACGTAATTGATACTATATCGGGAAGGAGAGTAAACCATGACAACCGCATCATCCAATACAGCTAATATCCTAAAGGCGCATCTCGCGATCAACGTCGCCGACGTCGAGAAAAGCATCGAGTTTTACAAGAAAATGTTCGGCATCGAGCCCAGCAAGGTCCGAACCGGTTACGCGAAGTTCGACGTCGCAAATCCGCCGCTGAACTTCACGCTCAATCAGGCCGCCGTCGCCAATAGCGGAGCGCTGTCGCATCTGGGCATCCAGGTCGCGGGCACCGACGACGTCGTAGCGATCCGCGATCAGTGGAAGGAGCGTGGTCTCGTACCGCGTGAGGAACTACAGACGACCTGCTGTTACGCTCTACAGGACAAAGCGTGGGTCAACGATCCCGATGGTAATGAGTGGGAGGTCTTCGCAGTTCTCCAGGACAACCTTTCCGAGGAAGTTCAGTCCGAAGCAGATCACGCGTGCTGCACGCCGACGTTCACCGATATCGAGGGCAAGAAGCGAGAGGTCGCGACCGCCTGCTGCTAGGAGAACAGAATGCCTTTGGCCGACAAGATGTTCAGCCGGAACACGAAGACCTGCCC
Source organism: uncultured Acidobacteriota bacterium (assembly GCA_946480545.1). The sequence continues at coordinate 6,127 of CAMLKY010000033.1, read as the reverse complement.
GATCCGGAGCGATTGCCGAAGTGATTCAGACAAGCGTTACTTTGAATCGCTGTTCGAGCGGAACTGGGAGGTCTTCGTGATCAAGCGCAATTCACGCGATGAGAAATTTGACTGGTTTACTTTATGCTGCGAGACCGCGGACGAATTGAAAAATGGAGAATGTAACTCTCGCTCGGCGGCTGGTTGCTGAACTGATCGGCACGGCGATGCTGGTTTGCGCAGTCGTAGGCTCGGGCATAATGGCCGAGAGACTCGCGAGCGGAGCGCCGGCCGTGATCCTGCTTGCGAACACGATCGCAACCGGAGCGGCCCTCGTCACGTTGATACTGACATTCGCACCGGTGTCGGGAGCGCATTTCAATCCGGTCGTCTCGGTCGTGTCAGCCTTTAATAACGAGCTTTCATGGAAGGATGCCCTCGCGTATTCCGCGGTTCAGGTCGCCGGAGGAGTAGCAGGTGTTGCACTCGCGAACCTCATGTTTGACCTCCCTGCGTTCGTTATGTCTACGAAGGTGCGAACGGGTGAGGGAATCTGGCTCGGCGAAACCGTCGCGGCATTCGGTCTTGTCGGTCTGATCATCGCGGCTTCGCGCCGGCATGCGATCCCGGTTGTCGCCGCTTCTGTCTCGACGTACATCACCGCAGCGTACTGGTTCACCTCGTCCACGTCATTCGCAAATCCTGCGGTAACGATCGCACGGGCGATGACAGATACCTTCACGGGCATTCGGTTAACCGATGTGCCGGCATTCATCGCCGCCCAATTCGTCGGAGGCTTTGTTAGTGCCTTCGTCTTCAACTGGTTGATACCGAAGAAACATGAGTAGAAAAGAACGCGTCCTGATTCTTTGCACCGGAAACTCTGCACGCAGCCAGATGGCTGAGGGATTACTGCGTCACATCGCGGGCGAGACGTTTGATGTCGAGAGTGCCGGGACAGACCCGTCGATGGTGAGACCTGAGGCGATCGAGGTCATGCGCGAGTCGGGTATCGATATAACGTCGCATCGGTCGAAATCCGTTGACGAGTTCACGGACGAGAAGTTTGACTATGTGATCACGGTTTGCTCTAACGCGAATCAGAATTGCCCGGTGTTCCCCGGACCTGCGAAGCGCATTCACTGGGGCTTCGATGATCCTGCCGAAGCGGCGGGTGACTTCGCTGCAAGGCTTGCGGAATTCAGGCGAGTCCGGGACGCGATATACGAGCGGTTGGTCGAGTTCGTACGAGTCAGGCAGTCAGCCAGTTGATCGCCGCCTGCTCGTCGCGGAAGATGACCAACTGATTCTCCATTTTCTCTGCGATCATCTCGCCGAAATGTTTGCCCACCTCAAACAGTTCATCGCTGTCACACAGCAGTGCCAGCTTGCTGACGCCGAGACGCTTTCGCACCGACTGGAAGATAACTCGGATCGTTGCGAGATCGGCCTCGCTCAATTGCGTCACTTTGAGTCCGCGGTAATCGAAAAGTATTCCGATCCCAGGTTTCCAGTGCGGTCCGGCAAAGATGTCGGTTAGAAAGTGGGCTTGATGATCGAGATCGAAATCATCCCACTGCGTGGCCCGAATGAATCGGCCCCGTTCGTCCAATTCAACTATCCACTCCATATCGAAGTCCCAGGTCCCAGGTCTCAAGTCCCATGGATAAGTCGTTGTAGGATCTTAGCGCATCCCAGAATGGGTGCGTATAAAATACCACTATCCTTCTCTCAGGTCTCGGGGCCTTGGGACTTTGGGCCTTGGGACTTGGGACTTTGGGACTTGGGACCTATAGGCAACTCCACTGACCGCCGACCATCATTGCGGGAGCACCCGAGCCGCCGGCGCGGCAGGGGGTCGAGGCCCGGCTGCAGTTTGTGCAGTAGACCATCGCTCCATTGGCCTTGCCGTTTGGTAGTGCGTTCGCGGGGAATGACGGCATCTGGACCGACGCTCCGAACTCGACATCGGTTCCGAAGAAGGTCGGATGTCCCTTCACCTGTCCTTCCGAGGGCTGGCCGGTCATGAACACAACCGTTGCCTTGTCGAAATTGTTCTTCTCGGCACCGCGGCACGCCATGATGTGACCGTCGTAACAAAACCGATCTCCCGTCGAGTACACGCGCACTCGCTCATCCGCCCGGAACGTCCTTGGGCCGTACTGGCTGCCAACCGATACGAGCGTTCGTCGTGCCTTGAAGATGATCGGGTCGTCGAAGATCGAGTTAAGGATCGTCATCGGATGGGAATAATCGCCCGCCTCGGGGTGCTGGATGTCGTTGTAGACGATCGAATTCGTCATCGCCTCGCATTGCGATCCGATGATCGTCGTCGGACCACTGTCGAGAATGTTGATGAACGTCCCGCCGAGTGCGTTGGGATAACCGCCGCTATATGTATCCTGGATGATCACCATGCCGACCCGTTCGAAGTGCATCGAGTTCGCGTTCTGTCCGGCCTGTCGCTTCGGATTGATAAAGACCGTCCCCATGATCCGCCAGTCGGTATTGCGGCTATTGACGAATATGCCGGTGTCGCGATTGTAGACGAACCGGCATGCATTGACCTTGACGTAGTCGAACTGCCAGTTGAGATTCGTCTGCGGCAGACCGTAAGCGTTGATGCCGCGGTTGAACCCCTGAAATGTCACTCGATCGAAATTGAATCCCTGCGACGATGCGTAGGCCCCTATCGCTTCGACGCCGCTTGTTCCGTTATTGCTTTCGGCGAACAACTCAACGTCCCGGATCGTGACCCCCTCGACGCACTCTCCGATTCGAAACAGCGCACGATTCGATCCGCGGAGAGTGATGCGGCTCGGATTCTTTCTCGTGACATCGCTGGTCGACGCCCCCGAGTACCAGCCGTTTGTGCCCTCCATTACGAGTCCGGTGGGAAGGGCTACCGGACCGTTGACGATGTACTCGCCATTGGGAATGCGAAGCGTACCCCCGTTGTTCGACGCGATAACAGCCATCGCGCTCTTGAACGCCATCGTATCGTCGGTCTGTCCATCGCCGACCGCGCCGAAATCCCGGATATTATAAAAGCCGCGTTCGCGGTCGTCCTTGCTTGCGAACCAGTTGTAAGTGATCGGCTCACGCCCCGGGACAGACAGCGTGACCCGGTACCTTTCGTCCTCGCCCCGGAAGCACCACTTGTAATTCGTCGCACTCGCACGCATCGTCGCGGTCGTCGCCGAGCTTTGGGAGAAACTTGAGTCCGAGCCCTCGCACGACTGGAGTTTCATCGGCGTCGAAGTGTCGAGATCGCTGATCGTGATCACCGTCGACGGCGGCACGTATCGCACGGCGCATGTAGTCGTCCGTTGGTTGGTCGGGACATCGACGATTATGTTGTAGCCTTCGAGTTTGTTCTGAGCCAAAACGGAGAGACCAAGCGCGAGAAGCATCGCCATTGCGACAGTGATCTTTTTCATAGTTTTTTGATTATGGCGTAAACGATGCAGGGAACGGAAGTCGAGTGCATTCTACGTGCGGCGTGACTGGAGCACAGGCATCGTTGCCTGCAACGCCGTGGCTTCCGCGGCGTAAAGCGATCATTGACTCGAGACTGTGGGCTCTTTCGTGCTTCGTACTCATGCAGGCAGGGATGCCTGCACTCCAGTCTCTTGACCGGTCGCGACTCACAACACCTATTCAGCGAACAATGTCGGGGTTCCTCCGCTTCCAGCCGGCGCCGTAAATCCGAAATGCTCATATGCAAGCCGGGTTGCGAGTCGCCCGCGCGGGGTGCGGTTCAGAAAGCCGATCTGCAGCAGATACGGTTCGATCATTTCCTCGATCGAATCTTTTTCCTCGTGCATCGATGCCGAAAGCGTTCCGAGACCGACCGGGCCGCCGTCGAACTTCTCGATGATCGTCATCAGGAACTTCCGGTCCATTTCATCCAGCCCGTATGTATCGACTTCCATCCGGTTGAGTGCGTCGGCGGCCACCTCGGCAGTGATGCGGCCGTCGTGATCTACCTCGGCGTAGTCGCGGACGCGTCGCAGCAGTCGATTCGCGATTCGCGGCGTACCACGCGAGCGGCGAGCGATCTCGCTCGAGCCGGTCTCCTCGATCTCGATGTTGAGGATGCCCGCCGAGCGCTCGACGATCTTCTGGAGCTCTTCTATCCCGTAAAAGTCGAGGTGAAAGATAATCCCAAATCGGCCGCGCAGCGGAGCCGTTATAAGCCCAGGCCGCGTTGTCGCACCAACGAGTGTGAATTTCGGCAGCTCAAGTTTTATCGACCTCGCGGCGGTGCCCTGGCCGATCATGATATCGAGGCTGTAATCCTCCATCGCAGGATACAGGACCTCTTCGATCGCCGGGTTCAGCCGATGGATCTCATCGATAAAGAGAACGTCGCCTTCCTCGAGGTTCGTCAGGATGGCCGCGAGATCGCCGGCCTTCTCGATGATCGGACCGGCGGTGGACTTCAACGCCGAACCCATTTCAGCCGCAACGATATTCGAGAGCGTCGTTTTTCCAACACCGGGCGGCCCCGTCAGCAGAATGTGATCCAGAGCTTCGCGACGCCGCAGCGCCGCGGTCATGAACACTCGAAGATTGTCCTTGACCTTTTTCTGGCCGATATAGTCGGTCAGCTTTGCCGGGCGGAGTGTCGCCTCGAAGCGCCGTTCGGCTTCGTCGATATTCGACGCGCTACGGACCTCAGTGTCTTTTGTTTCCTGCATTAAGTAATAGTTTTTCTCAGCCAGTTCGCGATGTAAAGTGCAGGGTCACGCCATCCACGCTCAAGCATCATGTCGTGGGCCATATCCGGGAACATCCGGCAATCGGCGCCGAACGCACGAGCCGTCTTTTCGATCTTCGCCGGGGCGATCAATGCGTCGTTCGCCGCCCCAACAACCAGTGTCGGAACTCGTGAGCGCCGGGGCAGGTTGTAGATCATTTCAAGTGCCGCGCGATACGATTCGCTTCCGAATCGGGCAGTGGGTCGGGAGACCTCTTCAAGAGGAACATCTGCCGAGAACAAGAACTTCCGTGCGAGCCGAGGCGTTGCGAACATGACAGCGTAATCCTGTTTGAGTGCGATCTTCGCAAATAGCAACGGATTCCTGATCTGAAGTTTCATCCCCGAGACGAACATTCCTTCGGACGGGGACGGCGCCACCAGGACCGCCGCCGCTGCGTTGTGTTTCTCGAGGTACTTTTGAACAACGAGACCGCCAAGCGAGTGGCCTATCAGGACGGGCTCTCTCTTCAAGCCGACAGCGGCTTGATGAACGTCCTCAACGTAGTCTGATATCCGCGTCCACTTCAGCTTCTCGCGTCCCTCACTTTGACCATGTCCGCGGAGACTTAACGCATGCGAGCTGAAGCCCTGTTCGGCAAAATAGGGAAGAAAATTCTCATCCCAGCACCATGCCGCGTGACCGGTGCCGTGAATGAAAAGCAGCGGCGTATCGAACGCCCTGCACACCGGCTCGCGACTGATGAGCTCGAGCTTCATTGGATCGGGAACAGGAGTCCCTTGTTCAGAAGTGCAAGTAAGTCCATCGACAGAGCGACCGCGCAGTGAAGCACCAGCCCCATCCAGATATTTCCATTTCGATAGCTCAGCCATCCCAGGAATACACCGGCAATGATCGCAGCGAGAGTTTCGGCCGGCGGTTTGCCGAAATGGATCATGCAGTACGGTACGGTCATCGCCAACACCGAGTAGATACCCAACGCGGGTTTCAGGCTATGGACGAGAAAGCCTCGAAAAAAGAACTCGAGCCCGAAGAACTGGATGAAGTACAAGATCTCCCAAACAAGGAGCGTCGGGCCGATATAACTCTCACCATTGTAGATCTGAAGAAACGGATACTTCGCCGTAAAGCTGTCGGTGCGCGACATCAGGTAGACGAGCGGCAACATCAAGGCGAGCAGCGTAAAGAGCAGCTTCGCAAAGCCCGGCTCGACGCGAAAGTTCAATCCGTATTCAGCCACTCGCTGGCCGTAAAGATATTTGATACTGAGGACGGGTATCAGCAGGTAGAAAACAGTTACGACGCCAACCCACCAGGCGAGAGCGGGTAGATTGTTCGCCGTCGTGTCAGTTATGGCCTCTCCGACGAATTCGAGCCGCGAACCGCTCAATGCGGCCGCGACATTCTGCTGGTTCTTTAAGTAG
>CAMLKY010000032.1 GCA_946480545.1 uncultured Acidobacteriota bacterium | reverse complement strand
CAATACCCTAAGGCCTTCCGCTACCTCCTCGACTTCCTGGAACAGTTCTTCATATGTGAGTTCCTCGGACTCACCTTCCTCGCCTTCCCAGATCACCGCCGGCTGATCGCGCATCTCATCCGTCTGCCAGCGGTCGAGACACATCGTCGTGATATTGAGACCAGCGGTCGACCCGGTCGCTGACGCTCTCGGTACTGACTCGCGCTTGGATTCCGCATTCCGCGTTCCGGGTTCCACATTCGAACCGGACACCCTCCCTACCGGTCGGGTTTCCGCCTGTTCATCCTCCGCGTCTCCGCGTCTCGGCGGTGAAATAAACCAAGACGGGAATTCGATCCCTCCGGACGTGTCCAGTAATCTCGAATACGGCGGATCGAATTTGATGTCGAGGAACTTCAATACCTCTTCGGTGAACTTCTCGACGTCACGGATCGAGAACTCATACAGCTCATCCCACGTCGAGACGCCGACCTGTTTCATAAATCTGGTCAGTTGAGCGCGTTCGATAACTTCCTGCGTCGGGGTCCATGCGACAGGCTGATCTTCGAGGAGGTTGACGTCGTGCATAAAACAAATCTATTGAAACTCGGAAATAAAATCCAATACCATAGTGCTGGTCGAGTCCTGCCGATATGAATCGAACAATTCAGGCTGAAAAAGAACGACATGGCGTCCCGATACCAGACGAGCCCGGGTTCGCGTCGATCGCAGTCCGTGAACAGCTAAGTCCTGAAACAATTGAATCGCAGCCGGAAACTGTTGCTCTGGATTCGTTTCTTTCCGCCGTCAAGCTGATTTTTCTCTATGTACCCGGCGCAGGTGCGCTCCATTTTTGTCTGTTGGCGATCACGCTGTTCTTCCTGAGCGACGGCCCGAGCCTCGAGATCGTAGCCGGCACGCTGGGGATCCTCCTCGTTTCAATGTTCATGGTCGTCCTCGGAGCGTGTCGGCTTAGTGATCTTCGATATCTGCGGGTTGTTGGCGGAATACTCGCAACTTCGGCACTCGCTGCGGTCCTCTACGGCGTCAGCGTCGCCTTCATTCCCGGAGATTATTTTGGCTGGTTTACTTTGCTTACCTTACCGGTGACGCTTATCATCGGGTATCTGATCAAACTAAAGACCGACCGTGAATCTCTAGCCGAATGAACGAAGCCGTAGTCCCGATCGATCTTCCGAATAATCTATTTGCCGGCAAGACTGCAGTCGTCACCGGGGCATCACGCGGTGTCGGACGTGCCACCGCGTTGCGTCTCGCCGAGGGCGGAGCGAACGTCGTGGTCAACTACCTCAGCAACGACGTCGAAGCGCTCGAGACTGTTCGTGTGTGTCAGAACAAAGGCGTTGAGGCGATCGCAATTCAGGCCGACGTGTCGGACATGCTCGAGGCGCAGAACCTGGCCAGGCAAACCCTGGAACGTTTCGGACAGATCGATCTGGTTGTCTGCAACGCCGGGGTGTGGGAAGGAGCGCCGATAGAGGACATGACCGAGGACATCTGGAACAAGGTCATCAACACAAACCTGAAATCGGCGTGGGCGACGACGAAGGCATGCGTCCCCGCGATGAAGAAGCAGGCGAAGGGTTCGATAGTGATGGTGTCGTCGACTTCGGGTCAGCGCGGCGAGGCTGGTTATTCGAACTACTCCGCATCAAAGGGTGGAATGATCTCCTTCACAAAAGCCCTTTCATCCGAGCTAAGCCCGAAGATACGCGTCAACGCAGTCGCTCCCGGCTGGATCGAGACCGCGATGGTGCGTCCGGCCTTCGAAGACGACGACTATTACGAAAGCGTTATCGCCACGATTCCCCTCAGACGGATCGCCGCGACCGACGACGTTGCACTGTCGATCTGCTTCCTACTCTCCGACTGGTCCCGCCACATCACCGGTGAGATCCTAAACATCAACGGCGGCTCAGTCCTGTGCGGATGAGGGCTATTTGCGATTTTCGATTTTCGATTTGCGATTTTTGAGGCCGCGGACCTCCACACAGGCAGAAACCTGACCGGTAGGGAGGTGTTTTCGAATGCGGAATGCCGAATTCGAACCACTACCGCCTGCAGTTCAGAACCGTCTCGAGATTCTTCAAACAAATTCCGCAGTCCGCATTTCAATCTCTTTGCGAGCTCTGCGAGCTTTGCGTGAAACTTATACAGAATAATTCAGACAGCGAATCTCACGCAGAGCTCGCGAAGCCCGCTAAGGAAAAACCACTCAAACCGAATCAGTCATCCCGTGATCTCAGCGGTCTCTGCGTTATAGAGACACCCTCGCGACCGGTCGGGTTTCTGCCCGTGTGGTTAGCCGGAGCACCTCTGTCCCGATCACGTACACGGCACGGTCGTTGCTTTTCGAACCGGCGTAGGAGGACTACGCAATTATGCCAAAACAGAATTTTAATGCGGGCTCGGGCAGCTCCGGACCGCATCGTCAAGGCGAAAAAGGCGGCAAGGGCGGGACGATCAAGAAGGCAGGTAAAAGCGCCTCAGGTCCGAGCAAGAGTAAGCAGGACGAGATCGGGCCGTACTCGGCACGCGATTATGACAAGAGGGCGAAGACGCCGACGGTGAGCCGTAAGGGCAATCCCGACGGCAAAGGCAGCGGGAACAGATAAGGGAGGAATTCTTATATGGCGGAGAAGAAGAAATCCGGTGGACGAGAGCTGATAGATACGGGAACCGATAAACGTTTTGTTCGGCGTGACGATCAGGGACGTTTCTCGGAGAGTGATGATGTTGGGCGTTCCCTCGCCCGCGACGTTAAGCAGCACGCAAAGACGAAGGTGAAGAAAGGCCAGGGCGACCGTGGCGACCAGGGGCGGTAGGGTCCCGAACGATGATGATCACATTCGCAGGCCCGGAAGGGTGCTTGCGCCCGCGTCGCTGATACTCTCGGATCGTTGGGCAATCTCAACGGCTGGCGGCCGCAAGCGGGTCTTCCGGACCTGCGAATGTTGTTGTGTTAACTAGCGATTCCAACGTCTGGACGTATCACCCCCCTAACTTGACAAAGCTCCATCAAAACGGTTGAACTCATACCTAATTTGTCTGAAGCACCGCGCCCAATTGTCATGAAATTTGGTGGCACGTCGGTCGGCGACGTCGCCGCCTTCGAGCGCGTTTACGGGATCGTTTCCAATCAAATCGAGAAGCGTCCCGTGGTCATCGTTTCCGCCATGACGAAGGTGACCGATGCTCTGCTGGCGGCCTTCGACACAGCCAAGAAGGGTGAGTTTCCCGAAGCATTCTCATCGTTGGAACCGCACTTTGAAAGGCACATCGAGGTGTCGCGGGCATTCATTCGCGACGGGGTGCCGAACGCGTTCAACGGTGAACTCGATCTTGCACGCGATGAGCTTTCCGACCTGCTGATGCGCGTCTCGCGGCGGAGCTTGCCGCTTCAGATGCTGAAGGACGCGATCGTTTCATACGGCGAACAATTATCGTCCCGCCTCCTTGCCGAGGTCCTAAAAACGCGCGGTATCCGGGCACACCAAGTCGACGCGCGCCGTCTGATCGTGACGGACGACGAGTACGGCTCCGCGACACCGATCGTCGAAGAGACAAATGAATTGGTGACACTCGAACTGCATCCGATCATCGACGCCGGGGAAGTCCCCATCATGGGCGGATTCATTGCTGCTAGCCGAAGCGGCGAGACGACAACGCTCGGACGCGGCGGTTCCGATTACTCCGCGGCGCTGATCGCCGCAGCGCTCGATGCGGCCGAGCTTCAGATCTGGACGGATGTGACCGGCGTTATGACCTGCGACCCGCGGATCTGCTCGGACGCGAGGACGATCCCCGTCCTGAGTTATGAAGAGGCGGCAGAGCTGGCTTACTTCGGCGCGAAGGTCCTGCATCCGAAGACGATCAAGCCAGCGGTCGATCACGGAATCCCGGTTCGCGTGTGCAACACGTTCGAGCCCGCTCAGGTCGGTACGATGGTTGTCGGGGAATCAGGCGAAGCACCAAACAAGATCAAGTCGATCGCCCACAAGAAGAACATAACGATTTTACGCATTTCGTCAGCCCGCATGTTGGGAAGCTATGGTTTTATGAGCGCGGTGTTCCAGGTGTTCGAGCGATACCGGACTGTCATCGATGTTATCTCGACCTCGGAGGTCTCTATCGCGCTGACACTCGACAACGCGGCCGCCGTCGATAAGATCGTTCCCGAGCTCGAACGGCTCGGTGAGGTCGAGGTAGAGCCCGGCTATGCGGTGATCTGCGTTGTAGGGGAAGGGCTCCGCGCTTCGACGGGACTGGCGTCGAAGATCTTTTCGACGATCGATAATGTGAGTATCGCCCTCGTATCACACGGCGCCTCGGCGGTGAACCTGACCTTCGTCGTGCGCGAAGATGACGTATCCGACGTGATCAGGAAATTGCATGGCGAGTTTTTTTGATCGCGGATTGGGGATCGCAGATTTGTCGTTGATTGTTGATTGTTGATTGTTGTCGGGCGCGAGCCACATTCGCACCCCCCGGAGGGGCGCTCGCCACTGCTCTTAATTTGCCGCAGTCTGGAGCTGGTGCGATTTTAGGACCTTCTTCTTTTCGTGTTCTTGTTTCGTGTTCTTCTTCGTGTATTTCGTGGTTGTCGATCTTGATTGCCCCGGTGTCCTGAGTGAGGCTTCCAGAGTAACTACGAAAATACACGAAGAAGAACCACGAAGGGAGAAATCACAGGAGATTGCTCCAAGTTACTTTGGCGCAATCCAGGAGCGGGGGCGAGCCGCCCTTCCGGACCCGCGAATGTCGTACGCGGCCGACAACACTCAACAATCAACGAACCCGTTATGAACTTATTCGAACTCACAGCCTCACTCATGAAAATTCCCTCCACGTCCGGCGAAGAGCAGGCGGTGGGATCATGGCTTGCCGAGCACCTCGCGTCTCTTGGCTGGACGGTCGAGCTGCAGAAAGTTTCGGGCGATCAGAACAATGTTCTGGCATGGCTCAACGACACGCCTCGCATTGTGTTCTCGACACATCTCGATACCGTTCCGCCGTTTATTCCGCCGACCGAAGACGACGAAAAGATCTACGGTCGCGGTGCGTGCGATGCGAAGGGGATCATTGCGGCGCAGATCACCGCGGCGGAGCAACTACGAGCCGAAGGCATCACCGATATCGGACTCCTCTACACAGTCGAAGAAGAGGCATCATCGACAGGCGCTCGTGCGGCAAATGACCATCCGATGGCCGCGAAGTGCGAATACCTCATCAATGGCGAGCCGACTGACAACGATCTCGCGATCGGCTCGAAGGGCTCATTCCGCCTGAAGATAAAGACGACAGGAAAGGCCGCGCATTCGGCCTATCCCGAGCAGGGCGATTCGGCGATCGAGAAGCTACTCGAGATCCTGGACGACGTCCGACACACGAAATTTCCGAATGATGACTTCTTTGGCGACACGACCGTCAACGTCGGTACCATCGATGGCGGCGTGGCTTTGAATGTTATCCCGCCGCGTGCCGAGGCTGGGTTGCTGATAAGGCTCACGACCCCTCGTGAGCCGATCGAGACCGCGCTCCAGAGCCTGCTTCGCGGGCGCGGTGAGATCGAGGTCCTCTCGTGCAGTGAACCGGTGAAGATGCTGGCCGTCGAGGGATTCACGCAGAAGACCGTTAGGTTCACAACCGACATCCCATATCTAACGAACTGGGGGCAGCCGTTACTTCTTGGCCCCGGTTCGATCCTTGTTGCGCACACGAAGGACGAGTTCGTACTGAAGAGCGATCTGGAAGAAGCGGTGAGACTGTACATCGATCTCGCGAAGCGATTGTTAAAAACTTCGGATCCGCGAGCTTAGGCAACGCGATCCCGCTTTCGGTGTCAGGGCTTAGCAACGAAGTCGAGGTCAGATACGCTGTCGAGCACCATGACGCTTTGCGGTGCGAAGGAGTACAGCTTGTGTTCCACCGTAATGAATACCGCCTGGCCGACCTCGACGTTTTCAAACAAGTAATATCCGAAGGAACCCGAACGCGAAACAACGATCTGCCCGTCCTGCGTTTGAAGGAACATTTGCGCATTGCTGATTCCGGTGCCGTCGACGGCCATGACACGACCGCTTATCATGACTCCCGCAGCGGTCGGAGCCAGCGATGTGTAGTTCCAGAATCCGGAAGTAACGGCGAACGGACCAGAGCCTAGCGCTTGTCCCGCTTCCGGCTGCCCTATGGTCACGTCAACCTCGAAATTCCCGGCGCTACTACGGTCGCCACCACCCGCGATGACCGCCTGAGTGATAACGAAGTTACCGCCGCTCTGTCCGACGCCGGAAATTGCCATTACCAAGATCAGAATAGCTATTTTCATCGTTCCTACCTCCTGGATCAGGGACACGGTGTCAATACCGCCGTCAAAGCTCCCGCGTCGTTGATGCCTAGCTTTAGGCATATGGAGCCGTTGGGTGATTTCAATATGATCCCGCCTCCGGGTGAGCCGATGAGAATGTTTCCGCCTGTGACCTTCAACTTCGGTTGCGGTCCTTGGGGCGGCGGAGCTGCGCCGCCCCAGGAAGGCCGGGCATCTTCGATCGCATTGTTCGTGATACGAATCGGACCGGTACCGTCGCTGTTCATGTAGTAGATCTCCAGGGCTCCGTTTCGGTCGGTGACGAATGCGATCCGCGACCCGTCCGGACTGTACGAGGGGTTCAGATCGGCTGAGGTGTGATTCGAAATGTTTGCCGGGGCCGTTCCGTTCGTATTCATCACGTAGATCTCGGAATTGCCATTTCGAAAAGAACGAAAGGCGATCTTTGTCCCATCCGGTGAGAATGTAGGTTCGGTATCGACAAAACCCTGATCGTCATTAGTGAGCCGGGTTTGGTTCCCACCGTTCACGTCCATGATGTAGACCTCTGCATTGCCGTCGCGACTGGAGCGAAATACGATCTTCGTTCCATCCGGACTGAAAGACGGCTCGTCATCGACCGACGTGTTTGTGGTGAGACGCGTTTGGTTTGTACCGTCCGAGTTCATGACGTAGATCTCATAATTCCCATCTCGTCGAGAGGCGAATACGATCTTGGATCCGTCTGCACTCATCGCAGGATTCAGATCGGGCAGATCGTTGTTAGTAAGACGCTTCGCTCCGCTGCCGTCCGAATTCATGATGTAGATCTCGTCATTGTTGTCGCGGTCTGAGACGAACGCGATCCTGTTACCATCGGTGGAGAGAGAAGGATCGTAATCGGCGGCGTCGTTCATTGTCAGCCGAAGTGGATTCGTGCCGTCGGGATTCATTGTGTAGATCTCCAGGTTTATTCCCCCAGGCCGTGAGTGGAAGGCGATCTTACCGGTGAGCGGAGGAGGAGTCGGTCCGCCCGCGTCGAACAGGCGAGCGACACCGGTGCGCACATATACATCCTTTCCCTGATACACGTTCTCAAAGGTCCCGACGACGATGTACTTGCCGTCCGGCTGACGCACGATGTCCTGAAGATCGTTGTCAGGGCCGGAGTTGCACCTGAAGTCGAGACTCCCGTCGGGATTCAGCCGACCGAAAGACGAAAGAAACAATCCGAAGTTCACCGTGAACGATCCCCCCACGGCGATCTTGCCATCCGGCTGTACATAGAGCGTCCAAGCCGTACGTATGTCAGGCGGGTCGAAGCTCAGGTCGAATGTTCCGTTCGCATTGAGCCGGATAAGGCCGTCGGCTTGCGTGCCATTCACGAGCAGCCGGCCACGGGCGCCGACGAGGATCTGGCCATCCTGCTCGATAGCCAGCGAATCGACGGAGACAAGTCCGATGTCGGGACTCGTAAAACCCGGATCCTGATTGCCATCAGCATTCAGGCGAACGACAACACCGCCGCTGCTGCCACCGCCCGCGACGACGATCTTGCCGTCCGGCTGTAATGCGAGAGCAAATACCGAGAACGTGACATTCCCGGGCACACCGAGAGGTGCGTCGAGCGCACCGGTCGAAGTCAGACGCGCGATCCGGTTGGTCGTCACGCCGTTTACCGAGTTGAGTGCGTTGCTCGCAATAATGATCTTGCCGTCGGGTTGGAGCAGCATTCGATAGACGTGATTGAAATCAGTGCTTCCGCCGTTCGTCGTAACATCGAATGTTGGATCGATATTGCCATTGGCATCCAGCCGCACGACGGTCTTGTAGACAGTTCCGACGCGGAAGTAACCGCTGACGATGATCTTGCCGTCTGGTTGTAGGACCAGGTCATAAACTTCGCCCGTCGGTCCGAACTGGGTGGGAATAGTTTGTAGCGGACTATTAAACGTGTTATCGAGGGAACCGTTTGGATTCAGCCTCGCTACAAAAACTCTCGGCACTCCTGCCACGGTGTCGAACTGACCGCCGATGACCACCTTTCCATCGGGCTGGAGAACGACAGCGTACTTGAAGGCCGGGAAGTCGAACCCCTGCCAGAGGATCGGCCCCGGATCGAAGCTTGTATCGAGATCACCCGGCGCCGCGACTGCTATCTGGGCCGTCAGGGCGAGAACGATCGCGACGAGAGAGAGTTTGAAGTGAGTTGACCTCATCGTCTTTCCTCCTCTCATTACGGACAAGTCACATTTGTGAGCGTGATCGCACCGGCATCCGTCACTGTGAGCAGTCTGCACGTATTTCCGTCCGGTGACTTGAGTATCACTCCGGTGCCGGCGGTGTTCACCAGGATGTTTCCTCCCTCGACGTGAAGCTTGGCTGCGGGGGCGGCAGTACCGATCCCGAAGTTGCCCATCACGGAAGCGTTCCCGGCGACGTTGGCAGCATTGGCTGTAAGCGTTCCGCCGATCGTTCCGTTCCCATCGATGTTGAAGTTCGCTCCCGTCTGAGGGTTGGTCTGATTCAGGATCGCATTGACCGTACCGCCACCGGTCGAAGCGATCGTGATCGTGTTCCCCACCTGAGAAATGTTAACGTTCGCACCGCCTGCGAGAGTGACGTCACCGCCAAGAGTGTTGATGGATCTGACAACGCCGGTTCCCGTTACGTTTATGTTTCCGGAGACGTTGAGACTTCCTGGGATCTGCACGGTATCGGCTGGCCGCGCCTCACCGAAGTAAGTTCCGGCCGCTTTGCCGATGACGATCGTATCGTTCGTGTTTACCTGAGCTCCCGAGCCGAGCGCCGATGCATAGGTCAAGGTATCTCCGCTGCCTCCGGCGTTGCTGCCGAGGAATGTATTGTTGTTTCCATTCGCCGGATTTCCAATACCGGTGCCGGCCAGGTCGCCGAGGTAAGTGTTTCGGTTACCCAGGACGTTCGACGACCCGGTGCTGCCGCCGACAAAAACATTACCTCGGCCCTCGGTGTTGCCGCGGCCCGCTTTATTTCCGATGAAGGTGTTGCAACACCCGGTCGTCGTACTCTGCCCCGCGTACACACCAAAGAACGCGTTGCGATCACCGAGTGTCGACGCCTGACCGGTATACGCGCCGAAGAAGGAATTCTCACTCGCGGTGTTGTTGACACCAGATTCAGTTCCGAAATACGCGTTGTTGAATCCCACGACGTTCGCGACGCCGGACTTATAGCCGACGAATGTGTTCCCGCCGCCGGTCGTGGTATTGAAACCGGAACGCGAGCCGATAAATGTGTTGAAAGAGACGGTGTTGTTTCGCCCGGCAATAAATCCGACGAACACATTCTCATTCCCGGCTATGTTCTGGTTACCGGCACTCTCACCGATGAATATGTTCGAGGCTCCCGTCTGGTTATTCGCACCCGAGCTGTTTCCAAAAAAGTTATTGAAGCTGCCCGAGGTGTTCAGCCAGCCGGTGTTGTCACCGAAGAAGGTGTTCGACGATCCATCGACGTTGCTGTAGCCGGCGTTGTTGCCGAAGAAATTGTTGAAGCTGCCGGTCGTGTTGTGTTCTCCGGTGGAGTTTCCAAAGAAAGTGTTTGCGAGCCCTGTCGTGTTCGCTGTACCGCTTAGCTTTCCGAAGAATGAATTGCTTACTCCGGCAGTATTGGCTTTGCCGGCCCGATATCCAACGAATGTGTTTCCCGTCGTCGTGTTATTGAAGCCCGCCTCGTATCCGACGGCCACGTTCTGGCTCGCGCCCGCGTTTTTGGTGCCGGCCCTTACACCGAGAAAGGTGTTCTGATTTCCGGTCGTGCTCTCCTCACCGGCACCGACGCCATAGAACGCGTTCTCGCTGCCTGTCGTGTTGAGGATGCCGGTGAACCTGCCGAAAAATGAATTGAACAAGCCGGTCGTATTACTGCGTCCGGCCCCTGCACCAAAAAAGGAGTTGTGGCTGCCTATATTTGAGCGCCCCGCGGCGGAGCCAAAGAAAGCGTTCAGCGAACCTTCAACGTTCTCCCGACCGGCGGCCGTGCCGAAGAATGCATTGTCGACGCCGACCGTATTTTTTTCGCCTGAGAGCGATCCGAAAAACGAGTTGCTCGAGCCGCTGATGGTCGAAATCCCGGACCAAAATCCAAAAAATGCATTGTGGGAAGCGGTAACGTTGTCCCGGCCCGCGGCGTTTCCGAAGAACGAATTGAATGATCCGATACTGTTAGTCGTTCCCGCACCGCTTCCGACGAAAGTATTGTTAGCCCCGCTTGTATTGGCGTCGCCTGCGTTATTGCCGACGAACAAATTGAAATTCCCAGCGTTGCTCAGG
>CAMLKY010000031.1 GCA_946480545.1 uncultured Acidobacteriota bacterium | reverse complement strand
AACTAGCAACTAGCAACTAGCAGCTAGAAACTAGAAACCAGGAACTAGAAACTAGAAACTAGAAACTAGAAACTAGAAACCAGGAACTAGAAACTACTACTGAATCCGATAGGCTTTCGCTCCCCAGACTATGACGATTGTTCCGGAGAGTTGATTTGCTATCGATCGGACACCGCCGTCTAAACGATCGAACTCAGTGGTGCCGCGGCGGATGTTTATCGTGGGGCGGCCCTGGTAGTTTACGTCGTACCAGACATTCTGTTTGCGTTCAAAGGTTCGGCCGCCGACGACGCGTCGTGAGCCTTCCTCATCGCGGTCTTTTGCCTTGGCGGCGGCAGCACGACGGCGGTCGAGATTCTCGAGTTGGCGGTTATACTGCGACTCGTTGTTCCGCATCGGGCCGCTCTGGGACGGAACCGAGTATTGGAGCTTCGGTGCGTCGTTCTTAGCCGATTCCTTCGCGAGATTCGTTTCCTGCTTCTCTTCAACCTTCTTGTCATCCGATTCTGCATCCTTTCGCGCAGCTTGTTCTTCCGCGGCAGCGGGCGGCGGAGGCGGCGCGGCGGTCGGAGCAGATCCGGTCGCGGCTCCATCCAGGACGAAGTTATTCTCGCGTGATACCGGAGCGGAATCACCTAAAGCCGGAGTCGACATCGCCAGCGGAGCAGTGTTGGTATTTGCTGCAGACATCGAATTCGACATGTTTGCCGAGGTATTTGCGGTCGAGTTCGCGCTGTCATACGGTGGCTCGAACTGGAAACTGGGCCCGCTCTC
This sequence comes from uncultured Acidobacteriota bacterium, assembly GCA_946480545.1. The sequence goes on along the minus strand of CAMLKY010000031.1, from coordinate 10,073 downwards.
TTCACCGCGCGATTCCGGAGCTTGCGAGACCATCGCCCCATCGTTCAAACGCGAATTCTGCACAAGCGTGAACGCAAGGAAACCACCGAATACGAGCACCAGGCTTCCCATCACGTATGCGAGATTCGGGAAAAGAAACAGCTTTCGGTACCATGGCAGATCGCGTTCGGCGATCGTTATCGCGCTCGGCGCGGCGGCCGCAGCTGCGAGAGCCGGAGCCTCCCCTGCATTCATTACGAGAACATTGGAGAGCACCTTTCGGCACCGGTCGCAATCCGCCAGATGCTTCATGTACAACGCCCGAGCATTTCCCGGCAGCGCATTTTCGGCAAAGGCCGCGATCTCGTCAGCTTCCAGATGCGGGGCCGCGACGTCCCCTACATATACAGGACCGTCGCGCCGCGCCTTTCGCAGCAGAGCATCTATTTCCTTGTCGAAATCAACTTCCATCTTGTTCTAGCCACAGAGTTCACAGAGAAAACGGAAAAATCTAAATCGATCTCCTCTGCGTCCTCTGTGGCCAGGGTTTCGTGGACCCATTTACTGAACGCCTCGCAACCATATATCTTGCAGCAGGGCGGCAACCGCCAGTATTGCAAAGAGTTTCTCGATGCTTATCCCCAGTTTCGATGCCGTCTCCGCGAGGTAGCGTTTTACCTCGCTTTCGCTCCAGCCGTGCCGCCGCCTGAGCTCTTTCTCAACGGTCTTGCGTATCTCATTCTGTATCCGGACCAGCTTCCGACTTGCGGTGGCCTCATGATAGCCGAACATCGACGCTATCTCCTTGAGCTTAAGATCGTCGAAGTAATAAAGCTTCATGACCAGCCGATCTTCGTCCTCGAGCGACTCGATCGCGTGCTTGAGCGCGAGCGATACATCGCGCGTAGTTTGTTCGGCCGTTAGCAGCTCTTCAGGATTCTCAGCGTGGTGAACGACGCGTTCATTGTCCGTGTGATTCGATGACTCTTCGGCGAGGTTTTCGAATTCACGATTCTCCTCGACCTGTACAAAGCGGGACTGTTTCCGGTACTCGTCGATCGCGAGCTGCGACACGACGGCACGCAGCCAGCCCGCCAGCGAACCGCGACCTGAGTAATACGCGAGCTTGCTCTTTTTATTTCCTTCCGCGTCCTGACGGAGACCATAGAGCTCGGCCCAGATGGAGCTGGCGAGATCTTCGGCGTCGTCGTTGTTAGGCGAGATCTTTCTGGCTGCAGACTTCACGGTCGAATCAAAATTCGCGACCAGATATTCCCAGGCCTTCTCATCACCCTTCTCGCAGGCGATGATAAGGCAAAGATCGTCCGCCCTGATATCCGCAACAAAATCGCGCACCGCACCACGGTCGGTATCGGCTCCCTCGACGAATAGATATTTCCGAAGCGCAGCGTCGATTCGGCCACGAAGATCATCTGCCGCGAGACCGCGATTGTCAGACGCGCGCGCGAGTACCAACGATATCGCCTCGTCAACTGTTTGCCGATGTTCGCCGGGTATGCTCATCCAGAGTCGGAGAGAAGTTTAGCACTGGTTGGATGTGGTAAGGAACCGAGGGGTTGGTGTGTGGCGCAATGGAAAACAGAGAGCGGGGGCAAGCCCGCCTTCCGGACCTGCGAATGTATTGCAGGGCGAACATGACCGTTACCTGAGCACGTAATAATATTCGCAGGTCCGGAAGGCGGGCTTGCCCCCGCTCTTTGGCTTTCACTTCAAATGTTTATGCAGATACCGGATGATCTTGTACCCGTCCAGATATACCCACGGCTTTTCGCCGAGGGTGTAGTGGCCGCAGGGGATGGCGGCTTTGCTGTGTTTGATCTTGTAACGTCGGAGGGCACGCATCGTCTCCCGTGAGAGCTCGACCGGAAAGCTGAGATCGTAGAGCGTGTAAATATATCGCTGCGGACGCGGCTCCTGTGCCGCGAGCTTTTCCATATACGCCATCGGTGAGACCGGCAGCCAGTACTGGCGAAGCTCATCAAGCTCGATATTGTCCGCGAAGCCGTCGCGGACATGATATGTCGAGAGCCCATGCCACACGACATCCGCCATATACCCCGAAACGTGATTGAAGACGGCGGCGTCGATATCAAAGTCATGCACGAAGGCAAGGAACGCCACGCACGATCCGATGCTTGTTCCGACGATCCCGACCTTCTCGTAACCTTGCTGCTTCAGCCACGTGACACACGCACGCGTGTCGGCAACGGCCTGCCGTACAGACTGAAGTGAACGGCCGACGTTGGGCGCGACGAGATAATCGGCACGCTCGAGCTCCGGCGGCATGCGCTCTTCGTGATAGGGAAGCGTAAGTCGTAATGCCGAAAGCCCGACCTTGTTGAGGAAGCGGCAGAGGTCGAAGTACGTCCCCGCCTTGGCGTTCCAATGCGGCAGAACGATGACGGCTGCACGATGGCTGTAATGGGGAAAGTATGTCGCGTAGGCGGTGTTGTTTTCGGCGGAGGGAGTTGCGACAGAGGAAGACCAGGTGATCACCTGTGGCGCCATCCTGTCAGAACCGGGAGCTGTAGCGACTGGGGCTTTAGCGCCGGTCGAGATCGAATGTGACTCGGGTGGGATTGCCCCGGTCGCTACGGCTCCCGGTTCTGACAAATCCCCGAAGGTTCCGAGTCTCGACATGAATTCAATACTCTTCGGAACCGCGAAATATTCATCACTATTCTCGATCGCATGCCGCGAAAACTCGGAAAAAAGTTCACGCGGATCAGGGTCATCCGCGTCGCCACCAATAAACTCGGTCCCCCATTCAAACGGGCGCACGACACGATTGTCGTTGAGCATCGCGAAGTAACGCTCGCGTTTGTGCATGTACCGTTTCAGCATTTCAAGATATTTTTGCCGCAAATCTGGCGGGGACAACGCAGATAAGAAGGAAGCACGGATCAGCGTCATCCGCGAAAATCCGCGGCTAGAAAAAATAATTTAAGCCGCGGCCGATTGGGCCTTTGTGACAACTCTTTCGTAGAAATCGATGTACTGCGGAATGATCTTGTCCGATCCGTACCGCTGGATCGCAAGCTCGCGTCCCTTTTCGCCGAACGCACGTCGCAACTCCTCATCGGATACGAGTCTCATTGTATCGTCGCTCATCTTTTCGACGTCACCCACGTCGCTTAGATAACCGGTCTCGCCTTCAGCGATGACTTCGGGAATTCCGCCGATGCGTGTAGCTATCACCGGCACCTCGCACGCCTGGGCCTCGAGTGCCGCCAGACCGAACGATTCAAGCTCGGACGGCAGCAAAAACACATCCGCGACGCCGAGATAGTTCGGAATGTTTGCCTGTTTGCCGACAAACAGAACGTCGTCTTTCACATTTAACTGCTCGGCCCGATAGATCGCGGCTCCTCGTTCCGGTCCGTCACCGACCATCACGAGTCGAACACGTCCGCCTTTTTGCTTCACCTTCGCAAAGATCTCGACGCAATCAACAGGGCGTTTCACCGCGCGGAAGTTCGAAACGTGGACCAGCAGCTTTTCACCGTTCGGTGCCAGCTCATCGCGAAGCGGCGACTCCGGCTGCGGACGATAGTGGCAGCCGCAAATGAAGTTAGGTATCACCTCGACGTCATCGAAATCGAAAGTCTCGATCGTGGCTTTCTGCAGGAATTTCGAAACGGCCGTCACCCCATCCGACTGCTGAAGCCCGTACCGGGTGATCGGCAGATACGAGCGGTCGGCGCCGACAAGAGTGATGTCCGTCCCGTGCAGCGTCGTGATCACGGGGACATAGCGCTTCTGCTTGATGGATTCACGCGCGAGTATCGCGCTGATCGAATGCGGGATCGCGTAGTGCACGTGCAGCAGATCCAGCTTCTCTGCCCGCGCAACCGTCGCCATCTTTGTCGCGAGTGCAAGGTCATACGGCTGATGCTCGAACAGCGGGTACGACATCATCTCGACCTCATGAAAATGTACGCGGTCGCTGAGCTCGGTCACACGCGTCGGCAGCACCGACGATATGAAATGGACGTTATGCCCGCGTTCAGCAAGGTCCCGTCCCAGCTCCGACCCAACGATCCCGCTACCACCATAGGTCGGATAAACCGTGATTCCGATATTCATTAAGTGAATAGTAATTAGCGCCCAACCAATAGTAAAGGCAGGAAATAACAGAGCCTGATGCTGCAAAAAAGCTCGTCAGTACCGTCACCGTGTTACTACACGATCCTGGGAATCACCTACTAACTTAAGCATTAAGTGTCTTGGCCGCGGCCACTCGATCAGCATCAGTGGCTGTGAGCGATCTGGAGGCCCTATGAACAAAAGACAGCTTATTATTCTATTCGCTGTGTTAATGCTGGCCGGTTGCGAACGCTTATGCGTGCCCGTCCCGCGATGCGGCGACTTTACCTTTACCGGAACAAAGGTGGATACGGCCAGCAGCAACGGCATCGATATGAACGTCAGCTTTGACTTCAATCCCGGCGGATGCGGCTCAGAGTGCACCTGTGACCCTGTTTGCTACGTGCAAATCGTTCGAACCGTGGATATGGACACCTCGGTCTACATTTACCCGACGAGCGAAAAGGAAGACCGCGCAAATGCCAACGGCTGGTACATCGATCGAATTCCTGATCGGATCTGGGGTTATTACGGCCGAAACGATAACGGAACCTTTGCGAGCACTCTCGATACTGGAAGCGAGACGGATCCGACGATCCTGTTCGACTCGCCGCGACGAGGCGAGGATGAGCCGTGGATAGATATTTGGTGGCAGGCAGTGAGCGCTCCGGTATGCATCCAAGCAGGTTCGGGTTGCGAAAACCGGCTTCTCGGATTCTATTTCTGGAGCTGGATGGTCGACCCGAGCGGTGTGGTCAGCGATCCGATTCACGCTCCGGCCTGGGAGAATCTGGATGCCGAGCTTGATTCCGCAGTTGTTGAGTGGAATGCGCAGGCGCCCGGTCTTGGGAAAAATACTTTTCCGGCATTTACACGTCTTGCACCGTGAACGGAGGTGAAACCATGAAACCGAATCATTTAATAGTAATTGTATTAGCGCTCGTGGCACTTTCCGTCGGCTGTGGCAGCCAGACCGGTTCGACCGGACAGGCGAAACCAAGCAAGACCCCACCGGCCGAGATGCAGCCACATCTCAAGAAACTGGAAGAAGCAGAAGCCAAAGGTAAGAAGATGGAGGCCGAGTTCAGAGCTATGTCGGTGCCGGATCTGGTCAAGCGGCTCGAGGAGGACTCGGTGAAGAGCGTTGAGCCTTTCAACTCAGTCGCTTTTCGACAGGTTCGCACCCGCGGAGCCGGTGCAGGACGCGAGCTCGCTGGATTTGTAAAAAAGGCGGACCGGTCTTCATTCCTTACTTTGATGGGCGTGTACGCGACCAGTAAGGAGGACTACAACCGCATCGACGTCGCACTCCGAGCGGCGATCCTGACTGATGCACTGCGCGGCTCAAAGCATTTCAATACGTGGGGACTCCCTCACTTGTACTGGGAAGATGCGGCCAAGGCCTTGATCGAAACCGGGCAAGCAGCCGAGCCCGCGCTACGCGAGATGCTCAAGGATTCGAGGGATGCACCCGTCTGGGGCTCGGAAGAGGTTCACGAATACCAGCGATACAAATATCGCGTAAAGGACTACGCGTGGGCGCTGCTGATGGAGATTCGCGGAACGCGGACAGAGATTCCACCGGAGCCGGAAGCGCGCGATCGCTTGATTGCCCAGTTCGGCCAGTGATGCGGATCTGATATCGATCAACCCTTCCCACGGACGTAATATACGACACCCGTGTGATCGTCCGTGAACAGGAAGGAATTTGGCCCTACCTGAATGATGTCGCACGGCCGGCCGCGGACGGAGTTGTTCTGAAGGAATCCGGTTATGAGATCTCGTGGGCGCTGGCCTTTTCGCATGATGACGATCTTATATCCGCGGCCGATGTCCTTGTTCGTCGACCCGTGAAGCGCGACCACGAACGCGTTCTTCAGGAGGTCGGGCGTCGACGGATCAGTGAAGTAGTCGAAGCCGAGCGCCGAGCTGCGTGCTGGGAACGACGCGTACGGACGCACGACGCCGGCACATCCGCCGCGGCGTTTTATCTTCGGATCTGGAAAGATGCGGCCATTGGATGAATGACAATACGGCCAACCGTAATCCGCTCCCGATCGAAGAGCGTAAAACGTTTCGTCGGGTCGGCCGGTTCCGAGATGATCGCTGCCCTGGTTAGTTGCGAACAAGACGTTGCCGAACCACTTTAGCCCGACGGCGTTACGCAGACCGCGTGCGAATTCGCGTTTGTTAGACCCGTCAGGATCCATCTCAAGGATGCTCGCTCGCACCCGTTCCTTTTCTTCACACGAATTGCAGCTCGACCCGACCGAGACGTACAGCTTTCCGTTCGCACCGAAGGCGATGGTGCGTGTCAGGTGCCAGCCGCCGTATTTGTAGTCAAGCCCGTAGTCGGGAAATGTCGCGATGGTCTGTGGGCTCGGATCGGTCGGCTTCTCTTCGCCGTGACGAAACCTCCGCCGCGTGAGCTTGTCGGTCTCGGCGAGGTAGAGCCAGTCCTGGCCGCGCGCGTCACGATAGAATTGAACGCTGTTCGGATTCCTCAGTCCGGTGATGTATGAAACCACACGCGCGAATCGACCGGCCTTCTCATCCCAGCCATCCAGAATGTAAACCGCCCCGCGCCTGTTGTCGGTAAGGTTGTACATGTCGGTGACAAAGATGCGTCCATCCGGCGCCTTCGCAAAGAACCGAACGCGCTTCAGGCCCTCGGCTGCGGGAATGATCTCGAAGTCCGACGGTAGATTTAGACTGAATGTTCGTCCGTCCTTGAGACTGACGCGGTGCGGCACAAGCCGCGGCTGGGCGATCGCGACGATCGGTGTGATGGCAATTATCAAGAAGAGCAGTTTCATTGGTGGAGGGGTATGAGAGGCCACACGCCAAGTTAAGTTTTTTTCGTGTCGCTTCGTGTAATTCGTGTGTTTCGTGGTTAGACCTCGCCGACAAGATAACCACGAAACACACTAACAGCACGAAATAAGAGCTTAATTCGGCGCGTCCCGATGTTATCCTTCTGAGAAAATATGAACACCGACAAATTCCTTATTAAAGAAGGCACTAAAGTCGATCTAGAAAATCACCCAACCGATTTCACCGGCGATTATACAGATAAGGACGAGGCCGTGGAAGATCTCGAAAAGAACGTCGAGCGATTGCGAAAACTGCAGGACGTTCTCTATGCCCAGGACACACAGTCGCTGCTCATCATCTTTCAGGCGATGGACGCGGCAGGCAAGGATGGCGCGATCGAACATGTCATGAGCGGAGTAAATCCGCAGGGAGTTTCGGTCGTTTCGTTCAAACAGCCTTCAGATGAAGAGCTGTCGCATGATTTCCTCTGGCGTTGCGCTAAGAATGTTCCCGAGCGGGGCCGCATCGGGATCTTCAACCGATCGCATTACGAGGAAGTGCTCGTCGTGCGCGTGCATCCCGAGATCCTCGCGAAGCAGCATCTCGCCGATGCGATCAAGAACGACAAGAATATATGGGAGCGCCGCTACGAGCAGATCCGAAACTTTGAATCGCACCTCACCGCGAACGGAACACACATACTGAAGTTCTTTCTGCATGTTTCAAAGGAGGAACAACGCCAGCGGTTCCTCGATCGGATCAAGGAGGAAGACAAGAACTGGAAATTCTCCGCCGGCGATGTTCGCGAGCGCGGACACTGGGACGATTACATGAAGGCCTACACGGAAGCGATCGCAGCGACCTCAACAAAAGAAGCGCCGTGGTACGTCATTCCCGCCGACAAGAAATGGTTTACGCGTCTGGCTGTTTCAGAGGTGATCGTGCAGAAGCTTGAATCGATGGATCTGCATTATCCCGCGGTCACAGAAGAGCATAAGAAGGATCTGGCGGAGGCGAAGAAGATGTTGGAAGCAGAATGATGTAAGAGCGGTTGCAAGTCGCCCTTCCGGACTTGCCAGTGAGGTACCCCGATCTGGCGCTTGTGCGGAGCCGCGACTGACCCCGCGCTCGGGCTTCCATGCTATAACTGGATCCTGGTTACAAACGATGTATTGCCCCGACTGTGGATTAGAAGACAAACAGGCCAATCAATTCTGCCGCGCTTGCGGTAGCGATCTTCGTTCCATCCGCTTCGTAAAGGAGCGCCCCGATACAATTACCGCATCCGCCGCGTCCGCTCGCGATGAGATCGGACGTGCGATAGCCGCAAAGATCCGTGAATCGCGCACCGCTGACGAATTGGCTGTGGTCGCAGAGGAAGTCCTGCCTGAACTCGAAAAGTTTCTTGAGTCTCCCGAAGAAAAGCGCCTCCGTCGAATGCGAGCCGGCTCGATCCTGTCGAGCATCGGGGTCGGTGTGGCAATCGGTATCTCGGCAACGGCGATACTGATCAAAGATCAGGATTTGTTTTTCCTCGCGGCTCTGGGTATCGTCGCCTTCTTTATCGGTCTCGGTTTCATTTTCAACGGCATCTTCCTAACCGTTCCGAAACGAGAGCTGCCCGATCGCTCCTCGGACGCGGATAGTCAAAGACAGCTCGATGGGATCGGATCAGATACAAACGATCTCGTTTTACCCGAGGCTAGAGATGTCGGCTTCGTGTCGGTCACCGAATCGACGACGCGACATCTCCAGAAAAGAGAAGTAAAAAATGATGACTCAGAGCTGGGCTGAAGCTTTTAGAAATCTATGACCGCCGCCGGCGCGTTGACGACGATTCGGGATGAGCATTCAAAACGGCTCAAACCACCGCGCTTCTCCGCATCAGTAAATAAGAAATGAATTGTCGCCTCCCGCGCGGCGCTCGAACCTTCAAATACAAACTGCATGGCTCCTACCTCTGAGGCTTTTCTCAAAAGAGGGTGACCGGTCGACGCCGTTGCCGACTCGACAGTCCCGTCCGCACGAATTTTAACAACGACGGTTACTTTGCCTACGGCTCGCACGGCCCGAGCGGCGGGAGGGTACGTCGGCATACCGCTCTTAAGTATCGTCGGCAGGTTGTCGGAGCATAGCGCCGATGTGTCAATTGTTAGGTCCAGCGATTCGGGCTTTGGGCCGTCTTCTTCGATGTTCAGATACAAAGTGAAAATGTTTTCAGGGATGCCTTCTGAAGTGATCTTGTAACGGCCGGGCTCGAGGTCCAAAAGGAACTCCCCGTTTACGTCGGTAAACCCGCCGCGGTGCCACCCTGCGCGCTTGTACTCCTGGCCATCCTTTTCAACGGATAGGGACAGGCCGGGAACCGCGGCCATCTCCTTATTCCGGATCACTCCGGAAACCCGGTGAATGTTCTGACACAACGTTGTCAAAGCGAAGGCGAGAAGAACAGCGATGATAACAATGAATCTCATCTAATCTTCCCGATGCAGCGTTCATCCGTTTTGGTTGTACCGAGTGGATTGTGAAAGAGCGGGGGCAGGTCCGCAACGGCTGCTCTGCGCTCCGCTCTTATTGACCAACCCTAGATCCCACCACCATCAAACTGTGTCGCCACCCGCGCACGCGCGGGGTCGGATACTCTGGATGCGGAGATCTCACCTCGCCCGGCAGTCATGGCGATCTCACGACGCGATGGCTCTTGGTTCGTGTCACTGTACGATCTCTTCATCCGCGAGCTCATCATGGCGGCGATCGCGATGCCGCCGCCGATAAGTCCGGCCGTCAGCAGCGGGTGTATCTTCGCCCGCTGGTAGAGACTGTCCTCGAGCACGAACCTGTCCGCCGAACCTCGTTCCCGAAGCCGCGAGTTCGGCTGATGTAAACCGTCGTGCCGATCTATTACCGAAGGCTCACCCGAGTTCTGCGCCGAATCGATCTGGCTCTCCTGCATCGTGTCGTATAGTCGCGGAGCATTCATCGCGAATGACGAGTGAAGCTTCGCCATCTCACCGACAAAGAAATCCCGGACCGGATGCTGCGCGCAATGGATGATCGCTTCGGCAACCAGGTCCGGAGCGTACAGCGGCTGCGGGAGCTGCGGTTCGTACGGCAGATAATTCTTTGCGTTCTCGGGAAACGGAGTGTGGGTCGCAGTCGGCTTGATCAGCGTC
>CAMLKY010000030.1 GCA_946480545.1 uncultured Acidobacteriota bacterium | reverse complement strand
CGATCATGAAAAAGCTTCGGTTGATCGGCTCCGATCAAAAGGTCGCGGCCATACTTGGTGACGAATGCCTGTTCTTCATGAAGACGAAGCACTATCCGCCGAATACGATGAAGCTGTTGACCTATACGCTTCGCCAGTACGACGCGCTCCTTTGCATGTCTGAGTTTCAGACCGAGCTTGCCAACGCCGTGCTCGATGGACAGCCAGGTCGTCCGGCCGTGATCACGGCGCATGAGATCATTTCAGGTGACCGGCCCGTCGGCGGTGACAGACCTCGCCTTGATGGACATGAACTTATCTTTGTAGCTCATGGGCCTTCCGGATGGCGCGGCTATTACAAAGGAATTGAAACGCTGCTTGCGACCTTCAAGCTTGTCGCCGGAAAATATCCGGATGCTCATCTGACCGTGATCGGTGATTGGGACGCCGGCTACATTCGGGGTTTACGTGAGGCTACAGGCACGGTAGACGCGAACATCGATTTTGTTGGCCGTCAGAAGGACCTGCCTGCATTTTTTAGCCGGTCCGATCTGTGCGTCCACATAACAAACGGCGATGCCTTTCCGATCGCGACGCTCGAGGCTATCCGCGCCGGGCTGCCTACGATGGTGTCAGATCTGACGGGCACTAAGGAGGTCGTGCAAAAGATCGATGAGAATCTGGTCGTCCCCATGGATCCCGACATAGTGAGTGCTCGGATCGATTGGTACTTCCGGCTTTCGGCGGACGATCGGATGAAGTTGGCTGAGAAAGGACAGGCAGTAATGCTTGAATTCAGCGAGGAGAAAGGGATCGAGGAATTTAGAGACGCGGTCAACGCGGTACTTCAGGGTTGAGCGGGCGAACAGCATGATACTTTTTCTCGGAAGCGGGTTCATCGCAAATGCTTTTTCGTCTCTCTTGAACGAGCGGAATATTCCTCACCGCACTATCTCGAGGGATTGCGATCACGACCCTCCGACTCTTATCCGCGGGGAGCTCGCGGATCTAACTGTCGACAGTCCTCTGTTTGACGGAGTCACCACAGCATTCTATTTTGCACACAGCTCGGTTCCTTACTCGTCGATGCAGGACATCAGGCGAGATGCCGAGGAGAACATACTCACCGCGATCCGGCTATTCGACATCCTGTCGAAGCGAAATATCCGAGTCGTGTATGTGTCGTCCGGCGGAAGTATTTACGGTGTTCAGGAAGGTCCGATATCCGAGCAAACGTTGCCGGAACCGATATCCGCGTACGGCGTATCCAAGTACGCGATCGAGAATTACATGAAGGTGTTTCAACACAATCATGGGCTGAAGTACGACATTCTCCGATTTTCGAACGTGTACGGGGTCGGCCAGAAAGATAACCGCCCGCAAGGAGTCGTGTATTTCCTCGCACGTGCGTTCACATTGCGTGAGAAATTCGAGGTCTGGGGTGATGGGTCAGCGGCGAAGGATTATTTGTATGTGGATGATGCTGCCAGGGCGCTGGCGGTTGTCGCTGCTGCGGAACCTTCGAACGATATTTTCAACGTTTCCTACGGTGAGTCGATATCCATCCGGGCGATGATCTCATTGTTTGAAGAGCTGTTCGGTTACGGCATCGAGATCGGTGAGAAACGAGCGTACAGTTTCGACGTGCAAAACGTGCAGTTGGACAACACAAAGTTCACACGAGCCTATGATTGGTCACCAGCCGTGGATATCAAGACAGGCATAAGGCAGACCACCGAATGGGTTGCGTCTGAGCGAAAAAAGAGTTCGTAAGTACCGGCTACATTAGCCGCCTCAACCATCTTGTCCAACGACTCCAACCTACAACGCAGCTCCCCAGTACACCTTCCGGGTCTAAACGGAATCAGGGCGATCGCCGCGATCGCCGTCATCCTTTCTCACACAACGCTGCTTCTGAAGTTGTTCGGCCTTGATTCGTTTCTCTTCGGAAGTACCGCCGACGGCTCGCCGCGGGGCACAGACCTCGCCGGTTTTGGTGTGAGCATGTTTTTCGCACTCAGTGGGTTTCTTATCACTTACCTTCTGCTCCTGGAAAAGAGTAAGCACGCGATCGATGTTAAGAGCTTCTACATAAGGCGCGTGCTGAGAATTCACCCCCTGTACTACGTGTACCTAGCGATCAGCGTCGTCCTGATCTATTTCTTCTCGCTCGACCTCGCACCCGGATGGCTGTTGTTCTACATCTTCCTCGCGCCAAACGTTCCCTTCGTTTTCGGTGCCGAGATCTACCTGATCGGGCACTACTGGTCGCTGGGTGTCGAGGAGCAATATTACCTGGTTTATCCCTGGCTGGTCCGGTGGGCCGATAGACTTCATTTTGTCCTGATCGCTCTGATCGTCGTCCTGATCGGCCTGAAGCTCGTGTTCCGCTATGTCGATCTAGGGTGGGGACTCCTGCCGTACAATTTCGTCCACGTAACAAGATTCCAGTGCATGCTGATCGGCGCGCTCGGTGCATGGTATTTCCATTCGGGTAACTCGCTTTTCTTGAGATTAACTTCCAGCATAGTCGCGCAAGTGTTGTCCTGGGTGGCCGTGCTGCTGGTTGGTCTGAACCTGTTTCATATCGCATCCGTTCTCGATCAGGAGATTTTCTGTGTAATAACGGTCGTGATCATCATCGGGCAGGTTACGCGGACGAACCGGCTAATAAATCTAGAGACCCCCGCTTTCGATTTTCTTGGCAAGATATCCTACGGCCTCTATGTATGGCACCCGATGGTGCTGGTGATTCTGGCGAAGATATTCGTTGTTGATCTTCCGGTGCCCGTCAAATATGTTCTCGTATATCTTCTCGCGTTGGGGTTCACGGTTCTGATCGCGTATTTGTCGTATGAATATTTCGAGAAGTACTTTCTTCGAATGAAGGACCGGTTCAGCGTTGTACACTCTAGAGCGTCGCGAACGGATTGAGCGTTGGTTATGAGTGAAGTGAATTCGGCGATCACAAGATTCCATGCCAGGGATATTGAATGGACGGATGATTATCTGGCACAGACTCCGTTCCACCCCGGATTTTGGAGCCGGGTGCGTCTCGACAGAGCGATCGCGAAATCGGCATCGTTAGCGCACGGAACGCTACTCGACGTTGGGTGCGGTCGGAAGCCCTATCAGAAACTGTTTCAGCCGCACGTCGAGCGATACCTTGGGCTGGAATATTCGCCCGGGAGTGGTTATCGCGGGAACCTCGCAGACTTCTGCGGCGACGCCGGATATCTGCCGATCGCGGACTCGTCCGTAGATACGATACTTTGCACGGAGGTAATGGAACACCTGCCAGATCCGGAGCGGGCGGTGTCCGAGTTCGCGCGAGTTCTCCGCCCCGGCGGGACGGTTATCGCTACCGCGCCATTCTTTTACCCGATCCACGATTCGTACGATTTCTTTCGGTATTCCCCGGACGGGTTGAAGACGATGATGGAGCGGCACGGATTAACGGTTGACACCGTCGAGCCGCTTTCCGGGACTGGCGTCACGCTGGCCGTGATGTTCAATATGTACTGGTACGAGATAGGTTTTATGTGGACCAAGTGGCTGTACCCAATAGGCCTCGTGCTACGTCCGGTCTTGTTGCTGCTATGCTTTGTGGTAAATGTGATCGGAAGGATATTCGAGATCGTTATTCCATCGAATCACATGTCGTTCAATCACCTCACGATCGCCCGTAAGAGATGAAGCCGATAAGAGTCATTCAGGTCACCGACGTAGAAGTCGACGACTATCATCTTAAGAACTTATCGGAGTGCCTTCCGAAGGACGTCGTTGAATTTTCCTTCGTAAATTTAGGCTCGCCTGACTCAGACCTGGTACGCGGAGCGAAAAGCCGCGGAAATAGAGCCTTCGGGTTGAATTACGTCGGGCGCAGATCCTATCTCCGTGTAGCAAATAACCTCCGGAATCTGTTCAAAGAGATAAATCCCGACGTAGTGCACACTAATCTGTTCGATCCTAGTCTGATCGGGCTGACGATCGCAAAAATGCAGTCGCGCCCGACTGTGATGACCCGGCACCATTCAGACGCGATACATAAGATCACGTCGCCGTGGAAGCGAAAGATTTATCAGATCCTCGAAGGCTACATCAGCCATCGTGCCGATCATATTATTGCCCCGTCGCGAATGGTGCGCGATATCCTGGTCGATCAGGAAGGCGTGCCGGACGATAAGGTCACCGTGATTCCTTACGCTCAGACCATGGATCGATTTAGCGATGTCACTGATCAGGCGGTGAAGGCTAAACGTGCTGAGTTGGGCATGAATGACCAGCTATCGCTCGTATGCGTTTCGCGTTTGTTTCACGCGAAAGGTCACAAATACCTGTTTGATGCGATTGCCCCGCTGCTCTATGATGGGCTTAAAGCTAAGCTCTATTTGGTTGGATCCGGTGATTATCTCGAAGAGCTTGAACGCCATGCCTCCAGGCTTGGGATCACCGAGCAGGTAGAATTTCTGGGCTGGCGCGATGACACGCTGCAAATAATAGGTTCGGCGGATATCATCGTTCATCCATCGCTCGAAGACGCGCTTTCGCAGGCCCTCATCGAGTCCCTGATGCTTTCACGCCCGATCGTGGCGACGGACATCAGCGGCGCGGCCGATACGTTGGACGGGGGGAAGTACGGGAAGCTGGTTCGCCCCGCGGATGCTGAGGCGTTTCGTGAGGGGCTCGTGGAAACGATAAGGAATCTCGAAGGCGCGCTCGCCCGCGCTCGGCTTGGACGGCAATACATTCTCAATTACATGGGGGTCGAGAGCGTAGCGGAACAGTACCGACTTGTATACGAGAAGGTCTTAGGGCAGCACTCGCGCGGTCAGTGATCATATGCGAACGGCAGACAAACTTTATTTATTCCTGGATCGGATTGCACGAAAGATTCCCCCCGGGCTACTGCGGGTCGTGACGATGCCGATCAATTATCAGAACAAGGCGAAGGACAATCTCATCTACGAGAGTGCTCGCATGCTCGATATCGCATTTGCGTTCTGCATGAATAACAAGATCGAAGGCGATTACGCGGAGTTCGGCGTCTTTCAAGGCAGGACCTTTCTTGAAGCATGGCGGTCGGCAAGGAGGTACGGTTTTCGCGACATCAAATTCTGGGCGTTCGACTCGTTCGAAGGACTACCCGAGATCAGCGGAAAGGACGCTGACGGTCCGTTCGTAACCGGGGAATTCTCGTGTACCCGTCAGCAATTCGAGCGGAACCTCTCAAAATTTGGATTTGATCTGAAAAGACTACGAGCAGTCGAGGGTTTCTACGATCAGACTCTACGATCGCCGAAATCCGGCGCGCTCGAGCTGGAGCGGGTGGCCATCGCCTGGATCGACTGCGACTTATACGAATCTACGGTTCCCGTGCTCGAGTTTTTGACGGATCGTCTGGTGAACGGAGCCATCCTGATCTTTGACGATTGGTACTGCTTCGACGGCGGTCCTGACAAGGGTGAGCAACTGGCCTGCGCTGAGTGGCTGCAAGCCAATCCTCATCTTCGTCTGGTGGAATATCAGAACTATCATGCGGGCGGAAAATCTTTCATCGTGAATCGGCTTTCGTAACTCCCGTCATTTACGTAACGTTGGCGCTTCCTCGATTCCGACATCAAATCGTCAACCGCGCAGTAAGAGTCTAAAAGAATGGTTGAAGTGCCCAGAGTGAGTGTTGTAATTCCAACCTATAATTACAGCCATTTTCTCTCGGAAGCTATATCAAGCGTTTTATCCCAGACATATCCAATACACGAGGTGATCGTTGTCGACGACGGATCGACAGACGACACGAAAAAGATCGTCGAACGCTTTGCCGGGAAGATAATCTACATATATCAGGAGAACGCCGGGCTAAGTGCGGCACGCAACACCGGTATCAAACACTCAACCGGCGATGTTGTTGCTTTCCTCGACTCTGATGACATCTGGTATCCGGAAAAGACTGCGAAACAGATCGACGTTTTGCGGGCGGACCCGCGGATCGGAATGGTTTACTGCTCGATTCGCGAATTCGATTCAGATAGTGATGAAACGATCACCATCTGGTCAAAGAGGGAAAACGACATAGATGCCCTAGAGGCTCTGTTAATGTTCGACGAATCGACCGTCATTGCGATAGGAAGCACTGGGATGGTGCGACGGGACGTGATCGATGCCGTTGGCGATTTTGATACTGGGCTGAGGCATAGTGAGGACTGGGATTTTTCTTATCGTGTCGCGCTTAAGTTCAAACTTGGATTTGTTTCCGATGTGCTCGCGGGGTACAGGAATCATGGAACCAACATGCACAAGAATATCGGCGCGATGGAAACCGCGATGACTCGATGCTTCGAGAAGGCGTTTGCGACGAATGACAGGAAGATTCTCGGCCTGCGCAATAAAGCCTACGGCAACCTCTACAGCGTGCTTGCCGGATCGTACTTTCACTCGGGCAGATATGCAGACTGTTTTCGCTGTTCGCTGAAGAGCGTCGGCAACAATCCACGAATGCTCGGCCGATTTCTTAACTTTCCTTTCCGTTGGATGAAGCGTCGGGTGGGAGCTCGATAAACTGCATGCCGTCTCGATCTCTCTACATCTGCTACTTCGGCGTGCGCGAGCCTCTTGTGCAGACGCAGGTTATTCCGTATCTGCGAGAGCTGGCGAAGGATGGTCACGAGATCTCTCTGCTCACATTCGAAGCTCGCGAGTTCACACCGGACGAGGTGCAGGAGACGGCAGCCGCATTGTCGTCGCAGGGTATCGAGTGGCACCGGCTGAAGTATCATAAGCGGCTATCGGTCATCGCAACCGCTTACGACATCCTTCGCGGAAGCCTGTTCGTCAGGAGCTTCGTCAACTCTCGACGGCCTGACATACTGCACGGCCGCGTCCATGTCCCGACCTTGATGGGAGCTCTCGGGCGGCGGTTAGCGCGTCACAAGCCGAAGCTGCTTTTCGATATCCGCGGCTTCTTTCCCGAGGAATATACCGATGCCGGGGTATGGCCAGAGGGCGGACTTCTTTATCGAATGGCGAAACGGGTGGAGCGGTGGCTGTTGAAGGAGGCGGATGGATTTGTCGTGCTCACCGAACGCGCCCGCGAGATCCTTTTCCCGGAATCGGGGACGACAGGTTTTGATGCGAACGGTCGACCTGTCGAAGTGATCCCGTGTTGTGTGGACCTGTCCCGGTTTGAAGGTGCCGGTGAGCAAGCGAGGCACAAGATCCGAGCCGAGTACGAGTTGGGTGACCGGTACGTGATGGCCTATGTCGGTGCGTTTGGTGGCTGGTACCTGACCGATGAGATGGCCGACTTTTTTGGCATGGTGAAGGAGAAGAAGCCCGATGCATTCGCGTTGATACTCACACAGAGTCCGCCGTCGATGATCGAGGACCTCTTAAGAAAGCGGGGATATTCCGACGGTGATTATCTGATAACTAAAGTCGCACCGAAACAGATTCCCGAATACCTGAGTGCCGCCGACGCCGCGGTATCGTTTATCAAGCCATGCTATTCAAAGCAGGCCTCGTCGCCGACAAAGAACGCCGAGTATCTCGCTTGCGGGTTGCCCTTTGTCGCGAACTCCGGCGTTGGAGATGTCGATCTGCTGGTGCGTGACAACAGCGTGGGAGCCATCATCGACGATCTTTCGCCCGCGGGATACGCCGCGGCGATAAACGAGATCGATAGTCTGGGCAACATATCGGACCTTTGCAGACGGGTCGCCCGGAATGAGTTCGATCTTGAAAGCGTCGGCGGCGCGCGTTACAGACGGCTCTATCGACGATTGCTTGATCGCGAATAGGTGATGATGCGCGTACTTGGTTTGAGCTCATATCCGGTCGAATCGGCGGCGACAAGGTTCCGGCTCGCGCAATATGTCGCACCGCTTGCCGATCGTGGGATCGAACTTGCGGTCTCGCCCTTTCTGGACGGTCGACAGTTCAAGAATCTCTATGTCGCCGGCGGCTCTGCCGGCAAAATGCTTGGACTTGTTCCCTCGATTGCACGCCGACTGTCGCTCATTCCGTCCGCCCGCCGGTATGACCTCCTGTTCGTACAGCGCGAGGCGATGTTCTTCGGACCGGCACTATTCGAATGGATCTACCGACACGCGGGTTCAATACCGATGGTCCTCGACCTCGATGACGCGACTTATGTCAGATACGTCAGCCCGAGCTTCGGCAGGTTCGGCAGCGCTCTCAAATTTTTTGGTAAGACCGACAACCTGATCCGCTCGTCAGAGTTTGTGACATGCGGAAACCGCAGTATCGCCGAGCATGTGAAATCGCTCGGAGCTCGCGCGGTAGTTATCCCGACCGTTGTCGACACCGACGAGTTCTCTCCGGTTTCAAAGTCCAACACCGTTCCCGTCATCGGATGGATCGGCACCCACTCGACATTCCCGTTCCTGCAATGGCTGTTTCCGGTGCTCGAAAGGCTCGCGACAAAACATCGGTTCGATCTCAAGATCGTGGGAGCCGGAACTACCGATATCTCATTAAAAGGCATCGACGTTGAATCTGTCGCGTGGAAACTTGAGGACGAAGTTCGGCATTTTCAGTCTCTCGATATCGGCCTTTACCCGATGACCACCAGCGGCTCGGCAAACGAGCAATGGCTGATGGGAAAATCCGGTTTCAAGGCGATCCAATACATGGCGGTCGGCGTTCCGTTCGTGATGACGCCGATCGGCGTGGCGGCCGAGATCGGCGAGCCCGGAGTAACACATTTCAATGCATCGAGTGAGCATGATTGGTATACTCACCTCGACGAACTGCTTTCGAGCGTCGACTTGCGTCAGCGTATGGGAAGTGAAGGCCGCCGGCATTCGCTTCAGCACTATACCGTTGGACAGCAGGCCGATCTCCTCGCGGAAACCCTAAAGAAAGCCGTCAATAATTGATGCCTGGATTAAGAATACTTGTGACCGGCGGTGCCGGGTTTATCGGGTCACATCTGGTAGATGCCCTTGTCGAAGCGGGACACCGCGTGCGAATTCTCGATTCGCTGGCCGAGGAGGTGCATGGCGGAAAGACGCCACCCTATCTGAATCCCGAAGCCGAGTTTGTTCGCGGCGACGTGTGCGATCCGGAAACGGTTGCGAACGTGCTCGAGGGAATCGACGTCGTCTATCATCTTGCCGCCGAGCTGGGACTTGGACGCTCGATGTACCAGGTCCGACGATTTGTGACGGGAAACGATCTTGGTACGGCGGTGCTGCTCGAGGAGTTGATCAAGCGTCGCGAGCAGGTCAGGAAACTGATCGTCGCATCGTCGATGTCGCTGTACGGCGAGGGACCGTACCGATGCAGCAAGTGTGACGTCGTTACGTTCCCTGAGCTGCGGGCGGCCAGCGCCCTGCAGTTAAAGCGCTGGGAATTTGAATGTGCGACCTGCGGTTCCGATCTCTTACCGATGCCCACGCCGGAGAGTAAGCCGCTGAATCCCACATCGGTCTACGCAGTCGGTAAACAGGTCCAGGAGCAGTACAGCCTGATCATTGGCCGGGCTTACAACATTCCGACGGTTGCGTTCCGGTATTTCAATGTCTACGGCCCGCGGCAGGCGCTCTCGAATCCTTATACCGGAGCGTGTGCAATATTTTCTTCGCGGCTACTTAATGACCAGCCGCCGCTGATCTATGAAGACGGTCTCCAGACACGCGACTTTGTCAGCGTGCATGACATCGTGCAGGCGAACCTGCTCGCACTCGAATCGGATAAAGCCGATTACCGGATCCTGAATGTCGGGACGGGGATCGCGACGAGCGTGCGAAAGATCGCTGAAGTCGTCGCCGAGGGGCTTGGGAAGAATATCGAGCCGGAGATCACGAACCAGTTTCGCGAGGGCGATATCCGGCACTGCATCGCGGATATCTCGAAGACAAGTTCGCTGCTCGGCTATGTGCCGAAAGTGAAGCTCGAGGATGGTTTGGTGGAGCTGCTCGACTGGGTCGGCCGGCAGGACGCCGACGACCGTGTCCAGACCGCTGCGGCCGAACTTGCGGCGCACAGCCTTGTTAAGTAGCAGTTCTTTTTCGAACGATGGCCGGAAAACTCCGATTAGCGACGCTTGCCTTTGTAGCCGTCTTACCGTCGGCGCTGGCGAGGCCGTGCTATAGATGGTTCTTCGGTTACAAGATCGGAAAACGGGTACGTCTCGGGTTTACGATCATCGACGCGAGAGAATGTTCGATCGGCGACGATGTCTCTATCGGGCATCTCAACGTCTTCACACGCATCGAATCTCTTTCGATCGGCGAGCACGCGAGGATCGGTGTTCTGAACATCTTCCGCGGCGGAGACGAGGTCAGGATCGGGCGGTACTGCGATATTCTCAGGCTGAACGAAATAAACTCGATACCCGAGCCGGATGTGGTAAACGAGACGGATCCCAGGTTCCTGCTCGGTGACGGAAGCATGATCGCGGCGTCGCATAAGATAGACTTCACGGACCGGGTCGAGTTTGGAAAATGTGTGATCTTAGGCGGCCGGAACTCGTCATTGTGGACGCACAACCGGCAGATGACGCGTGCGATAAGCGTCGGCGATTATTCGTACCTCGGCTCGGAGATACGCGTCGCACCGGGTGCATCGATACCGGGGAGATGTATTGTCGGCATGGGTTCCGTCGTGACAAAGCCGTTCTCGAATGAGTATTACCTGATCGCCGGTGTTCCTGCGGCCGAGATCCGGCCCCTGGATGAGGACGGCCGCTTCCTCACCGAGCGGAAGACGCGAAACGATTTACCCGATGACATCTGATCGTCAAGTTGAGAGACTCATAAAGCCCGCGATCTGGACGGGTGCCGGAGCGATCTCGCTCTGGATGCTCACGCTTGGCTTTCCCGATGAAGCTTCCGCCCTGCTGGTTGTTTTGGCGACGTCCGGACTCGCGCTAGGCATCTTTCGCCATTACACCGAGGATAAGGATTTTGTAACGTCGCTATTCCTCGCCGCACTTGTTGTCCGGCTCGGCTTTGGAATGTTCGTACACGTCTACGAACTTCGGCGTTTCTTTGGCGGCGACGCTATTTCGTACGATATCAACGGCCAGGTTCTCCTTGATTATTGGGCGGGGCTTATTAGCGCTACCGACACCAGCTATAGTTTCGCGGCGAACACGGCTCGACCCGGCTGGG
>CAMLKY010000029.1 GCA_946480545.1 uncultured Acidobacteriota bacterium | reverse complement strand
GGTAATTGCGTTCAGCGATTACCGTCGCATCATCGAGCTTGCACCGTTCTTTTACGGGTTTGGACTGATTCTGCTTGCACTCGTCCTGACGCCGCTGGGCGTCGAGGTAAACGGCCAGCAGGCATGGCTGAAGCTGCCGGTGATCGGCCAGTTCCAGCCGTCGGAATTTGTGAAGATCCCGACGGTGTTGATGCTTGCCAAGTACTTCGGCCCGAAACGTTCCGGCTCGCTAAGCTTACGTGAAATGCTCGTCGGCGGCGCGATCCTTGCCGGGCCGGTCGGGTTGATCATGCTCGAGCCAGACGCCGGACAGGCGTTGACGTATTTCCCGATCCTCGCGGCCGTCTTATTCCTCTCGGCGGTCAAGATACGTTACGTCGTCATCGCGCTCGTGGCGGCGGCGATCTTTATACCGGCCAGCTACTATATCGGTGTCCAGACCAACGTCATCAAGCGGTATCAGCAGGAACGCATCAACGCTATCATCGATCCCGAAAGCGCCGACCCTCGCGGGTTCGGCTATCACACGATGCAGTCGATCATCACCGTCGGCAAAGGTGGACTCTCTGGTATCAAGGGCGATCATGAAACATCACAGAGCGTGTTGAAGTTCCTGCCCGCTCCGCAGACTGATTTTATCTTTGCGGTTGCGGCCGAGAACACAGGATTTATCGGGTGCGTCTCGCTGTTGATAGCTTACGCATTGCTCTTATCGCGGCTGATCGCCGGAGCGCGGTCGGCTTCAGAGCGTCCCGGCATGCTTGTTATAATGGCCATCGCGACAGCGTTGGCGTTTCAGATCTTTATTAACGTCGGTATGGCTCTCGGGTTTCTTCCGGTCATCGGAGTGCCGCTGCCGCTGATGAGCGCCGGATTGTCGGCGATTCTTTCGACATTTATCGCGATCGGTTTTGCCGTGAGTGTAAAGATGCGAAGGTTTGTGAACTAGGTTCGAAGTTTGTAGTTCGGAGTGCAGGCTTCAGCCTGTGACAGGCTGAAGCCTGTACTCCGAACCAAGGTTTTATGGCTAGAGAAAGAAGAATTGTTGAAAGGGAAGTTCGGTCAGTCGAGGCAAAAAGCAGTTTCGGTTCAAAGCTGACTTGGCTGACTTTGGCGCTCATGCTCGCTGTCTCAGCGGGAGCGCTCACTGGGGTCCTGTTTTCTTACTACCTGAACAACTCTCGCTACTCGGTCGAGGTCTCGGCGCTTGCCACGTACCGACCGCCCCAGGTGACGACCATCTACGCCGACGACGGTGAGACCGTGCTCGCAGAATTCGCTATCGAGAAGCGGATACCGATCAAAGAGGGAGATATTCCGCAGAATGTCGAAGACGCTTTGATCGCGATCGAGGACAATCGCTTCTACAACCATATAGGCATCGATCCGTACCGGATCGCGGGCGTGATCTTCAAGAACCTCACCGGCGGCAGGCTCGAGGGCGGCTCGACGCTCACGCAGCAGCTCGCCAAGAATCTTTTTCTCTACAAGGACCAGACGTACTCCAGAAAGGTGAACGAGTGGGCGGTCGCACTCCAGATCGAGCGATTTTACACAAAGCGCCAGATCCTGGAGATGTACATGAACTACGTTTTCCTCGGTGCCGGCGCGTACGGTTTCGAGGCTGGTTCGCGAACCTACTTCGGCAAATCGCTCAAGGACCTTAGCCTTGAAGAAGCGGCCCTCCTCGCCGCGATCCCAAAATCGCCCGAGTATTCGCCGACCCGAAACATGGAAAAGGCTAAGATGCGTCGCGACATCGTGCTCGATCAGATGGCGAAGTATTTTCCCGATCGATATTCGGAGTCCGCGGTCGAAGCGGCGAAAGCGAAACCGATAAAGCTGGCTGACACGGCATACTACCAATCGCTTCCGAAATCGACTGCGTGGGATTATCCGGTCGAAGAGATCCGCCGTTATCTCGAGAACGAATACACGACGCGTGTTGCCCAAGGCGGCTTGAAGGTCTACACCACCATCAACGTCGAGGCGCAAAAGATCGCTACCAAGGTGATCCGAGAGCGGTTGCGTGCTTTTGACCGCAATCGGCGATGGCGTTCCGATTACCAGAATATTCTCGTCGATGCGGAAGGGAATCCGTTGACGGACGAGAAGGAGATCGCGAATAAGCTCGCGTCCTACAAGCATGCCGACTGGTTCGGCGACGAGTATGACGAGGGCGAGTACATCAAAGGACTCATTGTTCGTCAGAATCCGGGAGCGGATGAGGTCGGTGTCCGCTTTGGCAAATACAAAGCGGTCGTCACACGAGCCGACATGGGCCGGAGTGGGAAGGGACCGCGTGAAGAGTTAAAGCCCGGCTTCCTGGCAGAATTTCTCGTGAAAAAAGTAGATAACGAGAATCAGATCCTTCAGGTCGAGCTATCCCAGGTTCCCGAGATCCAGGCTTCGCTTGTTTCGATCAATGCGAAGAACGGCGAGATCGTCGCGATGGTGGGTGGCTATGATTTTCACACCAGCAAATTTAATAACGCGACGCAGGGCCTCCGTCAAACCGGATCAGCCTACAAGCCGTTCATATACACGGCGGCTGTTGAAGACGGAATGACGCCCGACATGCTCGTCAGCGGTGCGCCGATAAAGCGCGGCGGTTGGATGCCGCACAACTATGACGGCAGCACGAGTCATGCGAACGTTCCAATGAAGGTTGCACTCGCCAAATCGCTGAACCTCGCGGCGGTGCATTTGCTGGAGCAGGTGGGTATCCAGGCAGGTGGACAGATGGTCCGTCGGTTCGGCATTACGAACCCGATGGCACCGAGCCTTCCGTCGGCGCTTGGTGCGAGTGAGGCATCGCTGCTCGAGATGACGTCGGCATACTCGGCATTTCCGAACAAGGGGATCCGTGTTCATCCACACATGATCCGAAAGGTTTACAGCCGCGACGGCACCCTGCTTGAAGAGTGGAAGAATACATCCTCAAAGGTGACCAGCGAGTACGTTGCGCTCACGATGGTGGACATGATGCGAGGCGTCGTTAATGGCGGAACGGCCGCGGGGGCGAACGCCGCGGGGCATCCGCTCGCAGGAAAGACGGGCACGGTTAACGATCATACCGACGTTTGGTTCATCGGATATACGCCGTCGTATGTCACCGGTGTCTGGATGGGAAATCCCGAGAGAAAAGAATCACTCGGAAGCGGAATGACAGGCGGCGCCGGAGCGTTGCCGTTCTTTAACGGCTTTATGAGTGCGTTCATGAAGGACAAGCCACGGGAGAACTTCCCCGCCGTTCCGCCGATCCCGCCCGAGATCAAGACCCTGATGGAACGCAATAAGCGTGAGGAGTTAGAGAAGCTCGAAAAAGCCGAGCAGGCGGCCATTAAGTCGGGTGCCGCACAGGCAGCCGCCGCGGCGGATGCCGGCACCGGTTCGGCTGCGACGGATCCGGCAGCGCCGACCGGTACGGATTCGAGCCCCGGTACGACCGACGCACCGAAGTCGAATCCATCTACGGATAATCCGCCCACCGCGCGACCGGCAATACCGCAGGCACCGCCGCCTCGGAACCCGGACCCGCAACCCGCCGACCAGCCTGAAGGCCGGAAGCGAAAGGGTAAGAAAGGCGATGGTTAGATCAAAAAAAGACTGCTGAAAGAGCAGTCTTTTTTGCTGAGCGTCCTCAAAATACCATTTGCTGCTTGATGAGCGATTCGCGCCGTCGTTCTAAACCTTCACGTTCTTATCACGTAAACTAGCACTATGAATCACCGAATCCGTGTCCTGCTGTCACTTCTTGTTTTGTCTCTTGTCGTCGTCGTGCCCGCGCGGGCACAACAGCCCGCGGCTCAGCCATCGCCTGTCGAGATAAAGATCGATCCGGCGTCGTTCGACAAGTATGTTGGGCAGTACGAGGACAGCGTAAACCTTGGCGGGACGATCTTCTCGTTCTTTCGCGAGGGCGACAAGTACTATTTGCAGGTCATTAACCAGGATAAGCTCGAGATGTTTCCGTCGGCCGAGAACCAGTTCTTCGCAAAGGCTCTCCCGGCGAGCGCCGAGTTTGTCCGTGATGCGACGGGTCGCGTAACCGGAATGATCTGGCGGCAGGGCGGGTCGGAATTTCATACCAAGAAAACTGCCGATCAACCCGCAAAGGACACACGCGTGGCCTTCAAGAAGACCGAGGTAATGATCCCGATGCGCGACGGCGTCAAGCTTTTCACCGTCATCCTTTCACCAGAGAACCAGACCCAAAAGCTGCCGTTCCTGATGTCGCGCACGCCGTATGGAGTGAAGGGCTGGAGCTCGGCGGGCGTCAACGGCTCGAGACCCGAGCTAGTGAAAGACGGTTACATCTTCGTCTTCCAGGACATCCGCGGGCGTACGGATTCCGAAGGTGTGTTCGAGATGCTTCGGCCGCCGCGCGACAAGCGCGATCCGAAATCGACGGATGAGAGCACCGACACGTACGACACGATCGAGTACCTTCTGAAGAACGTCCCGATGAATAACGGGCGCGTCGGCATCATGGGCGTTTCATATGACGGCTGGACGGCGGCGGTAGCGCTGCTCGATCCGCATCCCGCGCTCAAGGCTTCGTCTCCACAAGCGCCTGTCACGGACCTCTGGATGGGCGATGACTTTGCGCACAACGGTGCGTTTCGTCAGACGTACGCACATCACTGGGCGGTGCCGCTTGAGATGGCAGCAAAGGGCGGCAGCGTTAAGATCGAGAGCGCGGATCTGTACGACTGGTATCTGAAGGAGACAAAGCTTCCCGTATTAGCACGCGACCTCGCGACGAAGTCGCATTCGTGGAAGGCCTTCATTGATCATCCCACCTGGGATTCGTACTGGCAGGCAAAGGCGACAAATCTATATCTGAAAGACACGAGCGTGCCGACGCTGATCGTCGGCGGATGGTGGGACCAGGAGGATCTTTATGGACCGCTCGCTCTATATGAAACTCTTGAAAAAACCGATCGCGACGATCAGGTGAACCTCGTAATGGGGCCGTGGAATCACGGCGGCTGGGGCGGCCGCGGCAGGCGTCTCGGGCCCGTAGACTTTGGCAGCGACACCGGCCGTTATTACAGGTCTGAGATCCAGGCACCCTTCTTCGCCTATCACCTACACGGCAAGGGGACCTTGAAGCTTCCCGAGGCGAGCATCTTCCGTTCAGGTTCAAATCGCTGGATGGCCTATGATTCGTGGGCGCCCGGCGACGGCGTTCAAAAGCGAGGGTTGTATCTGCACGCTAACGGAAAGCTCTCATTCGAGAAGCCGGCGGGCGGTAATAACGCGTTCGACTCATACGTTTCGGACCCGGCGAATCCGGTACCCTACCGCAAGCGCCCGATAATTCAAACCTACGGTCCGGGATCGACTTGGTTCACGTGGCTCGTGGACGATCAGAGCTTTCTTGCCGGTCGAAAGGATGTTCTCGCGTGGAAGACAGATGTTCTGACGGAAGATGTGACGGTCAGCGGAGACATAATCGCGAAGCTGTTCGCATCGACAAGTGGGTCGGACAGTGACTGGGTCGTGAAGCTGATCGATGTTTATCCGGGCGACTACGCGGATGCGAAGATGGCAAACTATGAGTTGATGGTCGCGAGCGAGATCTTTCGTGGGCGATTCTTGAAGAGCTACGAGAAAGCATCGTCATTGGAGCCGAACGAGGTCACCGCATATTCGATAGACCTGCGCGGCAACGATTACACGTTCCGGAAGGGACACCGCATCATGGTGCAGGTCCAGAGCACCTGGTTCCCGCTCTACAACCGTAATCCGCAGAAGTTCGTTCCCAATATCCTTCTCGCACCCGACAGCGATTATCAATCGGCGACA
The DNA here is from genome assembly GCA_946480545.1 of uncultured Acidobacteriota bacterium. The sequence continues at coordinate 5,312 of CAMLKY010000029.1, read as the reverse complement.
CAGAAGGTCTATCGCTCATCGAAATTTCCGTCGCACATTGAGGTATCCGTCCCGAGGTAATTCGGTTGTCTGCTTCTGCATTTTTGTTCGTGTGCCTTCGTGTGGATTCGTGGTTCCAGCTCTTAATGTGAGGACTGGAACCACGGACCCACGCGAAGGGGCACGAACTAGAAGGATCGGATCCGGGAGTAACCAACGCTAATCATTCCCTACAAATCTACCGAGATAATACGGCAGCATCTTCCGCCACCACGGCCAATCGTGATTTACGTCGTGCCCCCACAATTCGAGCAGGTGAGGGATTCCTTTTGAGTGAAGAAGCGCGGAGAACTCGCGACTACGGTCGGGTGCTTCGTATGAGCCCTGACCCGAAACAATGACGATCGAATCCGCCTTCCTAAGCTGCGGAAGGTGATAGTCGTCATTCAAATTCTTGAGATACATCGCCGGGTTATTGAAGTAGACGTTGTCGTCGTAAAAACCCTTGTCCAGATAATTGTAGATATCGTAGCTGCCGCTCATCGCGATCGTGCCGCGAAAATCGTGCGAGTGTTTGAAGTAGGTGTTTGCCGCGAGGAAGGCCCCGAGCGACGCTCCGGTGGTGAGAGGCTTCGCGTCACTCCCGCATTCGTTGCGGATCAGCGGCAGCACCTCGTCCATGATGTACTTGTCGTAGCGCGCCAGCATCTCGACCTTCCACGCCGGGTGCGATTCGCGATTCAGGAGACTATACTTGTTGACCGAGTTTATGGAGTATGCGCGGATCTTTCCCGCTTCGATCAGTTCCTTGATCGCGTCAACAAGATAAAACCGCTCATATTCAAGATAGTCCGCAGCCGCCGTCGGGAACATCAGCAGCGGGTAGCCCGCGTGCCCGTAGGCCACGAGCGGCATGTCCATATTCAGGTTGTGGCTGTACCACGAAGTTATATCGCGTCGCATAGATTCGATGAATAAACGAGGTTAAGGGAATTCGGCAGTGTCTGCAAGTTTGATCCTGCTTCGTGGTTGCGGGCCTGGTGGGCTTCGCATAGTCACGACTGTTCACGGGGTGGGCAGGCCAGGACCCAACAACCAGTGGCGTTCAACGGGCTTATCTCTCGAAGGGCGTTTTGAAATGCCGTACTGTTTTCGGGGCTCGGCTGACCAGGTGCTAAACGATTTATTCGGATCTCAATCAGATGACGTTGCTTTGAGTCCGGCTATCCCGCCGATGATCAGCAGTATGCAAAGGATCCTCGGAACATCACGCGGCTCGTCGAACAGGATCATTCCAATAATGGCGGCCCCGACCGTCCCGATCCCGGTCCAGACGGCATAGGCCGTTCCGATCGGAAGTGATCGTACCGCTATCGACAGGAAGTAAAAGCTGGCGATCATCAGCACAACGGTGACCAAGCTCGGCGCGAGGCGGGTCCAGCCTTCCGTATACTTCAATCCGATGGCCCACGCGATCTCGAATACTCCAGCGATCGCCAGATAGATCCAGTTCATAAGCCCCCTCAACACCCAAGATCTCTGCGAGCTCAGCGAGCTCTGCGTGAAATCATCTCTCACGCAGAGCTCGCTAAGCTCTCAGAGTCTTGAGTCCCGTAAGCGTTCTCTAAAACTATTTCGTGACGGTAATCTCTCTCGTCGTCGAATTGTAGCCGCCGTTGTCCACGACCGATCCATCTTCGTCGACCAGCTCAAGCTTGATCGAATGCTTGCCGGCGGTCCACCCTGAGATCCAGACGGGTCCCCACTTGTCGATGTACTTTGCCTCACCGCCGTCGACGCTGTAGCGGACACGATAAGTTCCCCCATCACCCTTGAGCTGCGCATTGGCGAGCCAGAAGTCGATCATGATCGGGTCTGCATCGTTTCCCTTGTACTCGCCTTTCGGGCGGCTGTATGTGAGAAGCGGTTTCGTTGAATCGATAGCCCCGGCCGTCGAATTCTGCATGTCCTTTCCTTCGGGTGTCGCACTCGCATTCGCATTCGAATTGGCATTTGACATCTGCTGGCCCGAGTTTGTCGTCGCGGGTTTGTTTACATCGGCACCGCCATTCCTGACGGTGAATTTCACCATCTGAAAAGCGCCGTTATTTTTGTAGCTCTCATGCCATGGGCGTGACGGGAACACGCGCAGAGTGTGCTCGCCATCGGCCACGTTCCGAAGCTCGAACTCGCGGTCGAGATTGTAATAGGCCTCGTAAGGCTGATTGTCGAGGATCACGTGGATGTGGTTGCCCGTCTTGGTCGCCTCATCCATATGCGGCTTGTAGCCTTTCAGGTCGCCCGCGATATCGAGCTTAACTTTCACTGTCGAGCTGGCCACAGTCGCGTTCGCCGCGGGTTCCACGATCTTCAGCGTCGGTGCCGCCTGGTCCTGTTCGCCGCGCGACGCCATGAGGTCCTTGATACGCTGCGGTGTTTCGACAACCGTGAGCGTCTGCGTAGCCGGGGAAGAGTTAGAGGCCGAATTGGACGCATTGGATGACGTGTTGTTTGCGGTCGGAGCGCCGCACGAAATTGCAATTAACGAAACGGTAATAAGAGCTAATGTTCTGAGCATATTTTACCTCGCAAGAAAACAGCATCGATCTACGATACCGTCGCTACCTTCTGGGTCTCGGCCTGTGACATCGATTCCTTTTTCTCGTACGCGAATACTTCTTTGAAATTCTCCTCGATACGGTTCTCGACCTCGGTCATATCAACGTCGCGGCCGAGCAGTCGGCTCATCGATGTGACCGGCTCTCCTTCGCAGGCGATGATCCAGTTGTAATAGCTGAGATCCGTATTTACATTAAGTGCGAATCCATGCGTCGTCACCCAGCGTTTTATATGCACGCCGATCGCGGCGACCTTGCCTTCAGAGGTGTGAACTCCGGTAAGACCGGGGATTCGAAAGGCCTCGATCCCGTAGTCGGCCATTGTTCGGATCAACACCTCTTCCACATCCCGGACATATTGATGGACGTCCTCGCGATCAGGCGAAAGCGAAATGACCGGATAGCCGACGATCTGGCCCAATCCGTGATAGGTGACCTTTCCACCACGGTCTGTCTCATGGACTTCGATACCGAGTTTCCTTAGCATTTCGGCGGTCGCAAGTACGCCGTCGGTTTTTGAGCGCCGCCCGATTGTAAAGACATGCGGGTGTTCGAGCAGTAAAAGGTAGTCCCGGCCGCGCGTAGCTATAACATCACTTTCAAGTTCTTTCTGAAGCTGTAAGGCCTCTGAATAGGCAACGCGGCCAAGCCTGCGAACCTCCAACGATCTCTCCGACATATCAATATGATAAAATGTTCAGCACGCTTTGAACAGGTGGGTGGAACCATGAAGATTACAAGATTCTTGCTTTTAGCATGCGCCGTGATGATGCTTTTTACTTTTTCCGTGGACGGTCAGACGCGTCGAACGACTCGGAAGACGACTCCGGTAAAAGCTACGACATTGCCGCCGCTCGAGGTCCGGGCCGCGCGAGTTAAGGTGTCGAACCAGTTGACGAATACCAAACTTTTTGTCGAACGACTCGGTCCGATCGCGCAGGCGATCGAAGCCGTGGACACCGAGGCGAAGACAAAGAAATTGAAAAAGGAGTCACTCGATAAGAACGCTGCCGATAAACAGAAAGTGGTGGCCGCCATACGCAATCTTCGCGAAGGGATGGTCAAGCTGGAATCGGAATTTCGGGTCAAGCCGGATCTGAAAAAGTATCTGCCGACGATCCAGGGGATCTCGGACCTCGCGGGCCAGTCTGAGGCGTCTGCACTTGCGGGCAAGTTCGTCTCGGCGAATGCTCCGCTTCGGACGATCCAGCAGAAGCTCAACGATACGCTTGTGGCGATGCCGAACGCGGAGTTGTAGAAGAAACCCGAGTCTCCAAAACAAAAAGGCGGCCCCCGTGTTTCGGAGGCCGCCTTTGTTTTTTACTTATCTTAGCTGCTAAGGCTTTGCGAGGGGAGATACCAGGGCGGTTGACCTCTTATCTGCTTCGCATGGCTCGATTCTACCGCCCTGACCCAGAGTCGCCTGTGTCCCCAGACCGAGCTTCTCACGAATGAACTTTTCCGCTTCCGGCTTTATCAATTCGCCGTTTACGATAGGCGCCTTCCTGGCTAGTATCGGACCGTTACCTTCCAGTTTTGAAACCTCGAGGAAGACGTACCAGGGCGATCCCCAGTTGCGTGTGTCACCGGCTGCCTTTCTGTACTGGTAATGAAGCGTGCTCTGTTTGGCCGTGCGTGCATCCGATTCCCATACGACTGGAAACGTAAGTTTGTACTGGCCGATGTGCGTCTTCATCGAATCTACCGGATCATACTCACCGACAGCTATCACATCAAAACCGTTACCCTTGTACTTCTCGTACAGCGACTGCACAAATGCCACGTCATGCTTCCAGTTTCCGCACCACGGCGCAAAATAAGCCACCATGACGAGCTTCTTGCCCTGTGTGAACCTTCGAAGATTGACCTCGTCACCGGTTTGGACATTCTTGTATACCCAGTCCCGATATTCAACGTCCTTCTCGACGATCGGCGACTGCTCGTTTTGTGCAAAGACGGAAACGAAACCGAAAAGGACCAGAAAAAAAGTGGTTTTCGCGACCAGTCGTAGGTAGTGTGTGAAGCAGTTTCGAACCTGTGCAGCCAACTCAGGCATTTCGGGCATCTGCCGACCGTTTTGGCGATTATCCGCAGACATGTAATCATATTGCCTGACAGCAAAACCAGTTTCTGACCGTTATGAGCAGCAACCCGACCGTATCCGATATTTTCCGACGTGCCCTCGAGATGCGCACGTCGAACCCACAGGGATCCTATGCCGAAGTGAAGTCGCAGCTTTTGACCGAGTTCAGCACGAAGCCCTTACCTGAAACTGCGTTTCTGACGATTCCCGAATACGACAACATTGCCCCGGAGGAAGATTGGACCGCGGGGTTGCCGATCGTGCTTCGCGGTATCCAGAACGAAGACTGGAACGATGTCATCCACGGGATCGTCATAAGCCTGGAGCAAGTCGAGAATTACCCGAAGGAATCGGGACGTGAGGACGACCCGGCAAAGGAATGGCGGAATCGCGGTAAGTCGATTGCCGAAGCTGAAGACAAGGTCATCGAAAAATGGATGCCTGACGAGCTGATGGCGATGGCAAAACGACGAGCGGGATCCTAGACGGATATGTAAGCTGCATCAGGGAAGTGAAGGCTGCAAAGCTTTCACTTTTTTGTTTGTCCTATTTCTAAAGTCATTCCATCGAAGGCGAGCTCGACTTGGACGCTCGCCCTTAATTTCTCTAGCTCATTTTTGAGATCTGCTTTG
>CAMLKY010000028.1 GCA_946480545.1 uncultured Acidobacteriota bacterium | reverse complement strand
GTCGATAGAAAATTCTTCGGGTGTTGAGGAAGAAGTTCGCCCGCGAAATACGCGAAAATGCGCGAAATGAGGGAATGCACTCCGCTTAGTATCGTTTTGTGAAGTGAGTGTGATTCGTGGTTGCGATCGTCAGGCCCCAGCTAACAAATCCACGCCTACATTATGCCCAAGTAAGGGCGCGTCACCTTTCGGGTGTTTCGCGTGAGAGCCTTCGCACGAACGCTTCAGTCCAACGGCGACTCGCCGAGAGGGATCATTCGTTGCAGCAGCTTCGTAAGCTCGATTTCGCTATAGGGCTTTGTAAGATACTCGGTCACCCCGGCCGTTCTGGCCTGTTCCCGGTCCTCATCGCCGGAGCGTGAGCTGATAAAGATCACGGGGATCTCGGTCAACGGCAGTTCGTCACGGAGCCGGCCTACAAACTCAAAGCCACCCATTCGCGGCATCTCGATGTCCGACACGATCACTTTCGGCAGTTCACCCATTGTCGATAATTTCTCGAGCGCCTCGACGCCGTTTCGCGCTGTCTGCACCCGCATGCCGGCGTCTTCGGCGACCCGCTTCGTCTTGAGCCTGACGCTCGGACTGTCATCGACGATCAGTACTAACGGGCGATCCGACCACCGCCGCTTTGGCGGGCTTGGCATTTCATTCGGTGTCGCCACGGTGTCGATTACAACGAATGGAACGGGTACCCGCAATACGAACGTCGTTCCGCGCTGCGGAAATGTCTCCATCGTGATAGTGCCGCCTGCCGCCTCGACACTTTCGCGCACGATACTCATGCCTACACCGCGTCCCGCATTCAATGTGAGCTTCCGGGTTGTGGTCAGTCCCGGAAGAAAGATCAGTTCATACGCCTCAGACGCGGTCATGCGTTCGGCAGCTTCGCGGGTGACAAAGCCGCCGGCGACTGCCTTCTCGATCAACGGCTGGTACGCAATACCGCACCCGTCGTCGGTCACGGCCAGGAGAACGTGTCCGTCGGCGCTGTCTACCTCGATGGTGATCGTTCCGGTCTCGGGCTTGCCCAGTAATCGACGCGTCTCCGGAGTCTCGATTCCATGGACCACCGCATTTTTTAGGAGGTGCATCAAAGGATCCATCAGCAGGTCGATGATCTGCGTGTCGATCTCGAGGTTTCCATTCTCGAGTATGACCTCCGCATCTTTTCCTTCCTCATCGCATGTAACACGAACGGTCCTCTGCAATCGCGTCGCGACGGTTCCGAACTCTACATTCCTCAAACGCCTGACGCGTTTCTGCAGCTCATCTATCAGGTGGTTGCCGTTTGCCGCGATCTCATCCAGCTCCTGTTTGAGCGATAGCAGCGCTTCATCGATGATCGTCGCGTCGCGTGCGGTTTCGGAGAGCTCGTACAAGCTCCGGCTAAGGCTTGGAATGGATGGATCCGGTGAATCCGCCAGTCGCGATTCGAGGGCGGTCATCCGGGCGGCCGTGTACTGCAGCCGGAGCGTATTGTTCGAAGACTCTTCGAGTTGTTCCCTGAACTGTGCAATGCCGTCCCGGAGCGAGGACCTGCTACTCAGTAGCTCACCCACATTTCGCATCAGATCATCCAGGCGCTCCAGCGAGATACGCACTATCGAAGTCTTCTTTGCAGGTTTGGCCGCAGGCTGGTCCGAGGGAGTTTCCGATTTCGGAGGATCGGCCTGAGCGTGGTGTCCGTTCGTTGGAGCGGATGAGCCATTCACACCGTTAAGGGTCTTATCAAAAGCCGTGTAGATCGATGCGATACGCGAATCGAGATCGTGTGAACTCGTTCCGTTCGACAGTGCCTCGAGACAGTCGCTCGCGTCGCTCAATATCATGACCAGCTCTGTTCGGCCCGCCGGACGCTCGGACAGGCGCTCGAGAAGATCTTCAACCCGATGTGCCAGCTCTGAAGCTTTCTTTTGACCGGTCACACCGGCTGCACCCTTGAACGTATGGGCGCATTTCTTTATCTCCCACAACGCGTCGCTGTCGCTGGGGTGTTCGCTAAGGGTCGCGAGGCTGGTTCGAATATTCTGCAGAAGCGAGGCTGCTTCTTCACGAAAGACCTCGTACATCTCGGCATCGATCTCAAATTCGTCTGAGCCGACAGTACCGGATGCCTTTACGTGACCAAGATTCTCGAACGAGAGATCGAATTCGACGACGTCCGACAAATGCTCGTCTGACCGCGCGCGGAACTCGATGATCGCCACTTCGAGCTCTGAGATCTGATCGAGCAAGCTCCGCGTCCGTGTATGTGAGATCGTCTCATTTTCGGAGCTGAGCAGAGTAAGCCAGGCCTCAAGAGTCTCGGCGGCGGCCGAGATGGCAGGGTCGCCGATCTCAGTCGAATGTGCTGCAAGGATACGGGCCGAATGAAGAGGGCTCTTCAGATGCTCGGGTTTGAGCGCGTCCTGCGCGTGGACTATCACGCTGCCGCGAATCGCCGCGAGCAGTTCCTCAGCTTCATCGATAAGGGCTTTGAAATTCGAGAGCTTCACGCCAGGCCGTCATACCTCTTCAAGCTCAGGGGCCTCGCCGCTGAGGTACATCTCGACCGCCTTCATGAGGGTCTCGGGACCGAAAGGCTTGGTAATATATCCGGTCGTCCCGGCCATACGGCCGCGGACCTTATCAAAGAAACCGTCTTTGCCCGAGATCATCACGACGGTGACATCCTTTGTCGCGGCGTTGCTGCGGATAAGTTTACAGACTTGATATCCGTCCATTCGTGGCATCGTGATATCGAGCAGCACCAGATCCGGGACAAAACTCTCGAGCCGTTCCATGGCTTCGACCCCGTCATTCGCGCAGACGACTTCGTGACCGCATTTCTCGAGTTTGCCGGCGATCAGCTTACGCACAGTGGGACTATCGTCGACAACAAGTATCGATTTGCCTTTCGGCATTCTGAGATGTGCTTCTTCCTGACGCCGGATCTCTTCTAACCGGATCAGAAGGGAATTGACCTGACGTCCAAGCAACACGTTGTTCGGATTCATACGTGACGCTTCGGAGAGGCACGTATATCCAAGCTGAAGATTCCTCAGGTTGAGATGTCCCACGCCAAGAGTAACAAGCTCGTCCGCCTGGAATGGGCGTGTGAGCCGCTTGCGTTCCATCTCTTCGACGGCTCTGCGAAGCACCGACTTATCGGCGTTTTGATTTGCCAAAAGCAGCTCGAGGTCCGACAAAGTTAGAACGGCTCGGCATTCGATGCAGCCGACAGCCTGACCGTCATTCTCATGACCGCAGAAAGGACACGACGCCGTGTGAGCTACGACCTGCAGTACTTCCGCTGCTTCGACGACGGGTTCTTCTGCCTGAGTCTCCTCGACCACGGTCTCAGGTGCAGCCACCGCCTGGACCTCGGGAAGCTGGCCGTCGGGCATAGGGATGTTCGGGTCCGACGCGGCAGGCTGATACTCGTACGTATCGACGACTTCTTCGTCCCGCACTGGTGCGGCCTCTGCATCTCCGTAAGACAGCGTCACGGTTTCAGCGTGCGGGTCGGCATAGGCTGTATCGACATGTGCCGAGAGATCTGTCACCGGGTCTAATTCGTACGTACTTCCAACTGTCTCAAGAGCGCTCGGAGCTTCTTCCGCATACGAAGCAAACGGCTCCGCGACATTCCCTTCTTCATATTCTGTGTCCTCTGAATGTCCGTTTAGGACGTAAGTTTCACTCGATAGCTCAGCACCTGTTTCGTCCGCGGGTGCATTTGCGGCGTCAGAGGCGATCTCATCCGGAGCCACGAAATCTTCGTTGCTTTCAGATACAGGGCCGTCCGTCGAGTTTGATGCGTCGACAGTCCCGAATATCGCGAGCAGCGAGTCGCGACCCGCTTTGGCGCCTACGTTCTCGGGCTCGAGAGCCAGGATGCTTTCGAAGCATCGGATCTTCTCGTCAAATCCGTCTACGAGATGTGACATCATCGTCCATGCTTCGACCGATTCCGGATTGACGGCGAGGAGCGAGTCGAGAAGGCTTATCGCTTCACTATTCCTCCCGGCGACAGCGGCAGTCTTGGCTTCGCCGAGTCGTTCTTTGACGATCCCATCCTTCGCCGCCTGCAGCTCCGAGCAGGCCGACTTTTTCCGCAGATGAATCCGCCAGCGATGCCATCCATGCCCACGCCGCCGAGTTGTTCTCGTCGTACTCAAGTGCTTTCTGGAAGCATTCGGCCGCAAACTCTTTTTGATTTTCCTGAATGGCGTCTGCGCCGCGTTGGATGAAAGTCTTTGCAAGCAGCCCGTGGGTTGCCGCCCTCCATTCGCATGCACGCTCGTTGTTCGGGTTTATGTCGAGGACGTTATTGAGGAAGCCCAGCAGCTCCTCCGGGTATTCGCTGATCGAGGCGAGCCACAACCATGCATTCTCGTTTCCGGGATCTAGAGCGGTGGCGCGGAGTAGTGAGGTGCGGGCCTGGGACCGGTTGCCGGCTTGAGCCGACTTGATGCCCTCGTTCAAAGCGGACTTCGCTTCGGCGTGATCGAGATTCTTCTGACTGGTGGTCTGGCCCGTCATCGGAACGACGTCCATCGTCGGTTCGATTTCTAGTCTCATAGTGTCGGTGAAAACAACAGGGTTCGTATGGGGATCGGAGGTCTGACAGGACGGGCGCGGGGCGCGTCGGTGACCAACCCGAAACCAAAGCAAAACAGGTGCCATCCGGCGGCATCGCGATGGCCGGTTTATTGCGTGGAAAACGGCGTGTAGAATCAGATATTTACACTATCCAGGCGAATGCAGTCGGTCCAGAGTTTACGCTGCGATCAGGCCCCTACCTGACAAAAAACGGCACTATTTGTTGACAAAAAGTCGCAATCGAAACATCGTGTAAAGGCGTATGACGACGGTCAAAAGAACGGCAGAAGTCGCTGTCATCGGAGGTGGGCCGGCAGGCATGTCGGCCGCGCTTTGGTGCTGCGAGCTAGGTCTTGAAACTGCATTGCTCGAGCGTGAACCCAGGTTCGGTGGACAACTGCATGTGATCCATAACGAGATCTCGAATTATCTCGGTGTGGCGGCGCGCGATGGCGGTGAGCTGTTAGAGATGTTTGAGAGATCGATCGAGACTATTTCCTTTGATCGACTTTTGGGGTGCGAGGTCCTCTCACTCGATGTACGGGGGAAGACAATCAAATTGGCCGACGGTTCCAGCCTCGAGGTCCAGGCCTTGATCATCGCGACCGGTGTACGACGCCGAAGGTTAAATGTGCCCGGTGAAGCGGAGCTTGCCGGGAAGGGAATTATTCACTCGGGCGTCCGTGATAAGGAAACGCTACGTGGGCGAAGAGTCATCATAGTCGGCGGTGGCGATGCGGCGATCGAGAACGCTCTGATCCTGTCGGAGGTGGCCGAGTCGGTTACTGTCGTCCACCGGCGTTCAGACTTCAAGGCGCGTCCCGAGTTTCTCATTCGCGCCCGCAATGGCAACAACATCCGGTTTGAGACAGATTCCGTGGTCAGAGAGATCGAAGGCGGTTCGGAGGTCACCGGTCTTGTCCTTTCCGATACCTCCGGCAACTTGCGGACCGTCGAGGCGGACGCCGTGCTGATCAGGATCGGGGTCGAGCCGAACACGTGTCGACAGTCGCGGCGAGACAAATGTTTCGGGTGTTTTTGCGGTGGGGGACGTTGCCAATCCACAATCGCCTACGATCAGCACCGCCGTCGGTTCCGGTGCGACAGCGGCGAAAACAATTTACTGTTCTCTGCGCGGGTAAAGGGATATAATACTGGCCATTCAATAAACAGGTGAGGTTGTTCAAATGAGTAAGACTTGTAGCCGGATGTCACACAAAAGGGCATTCGCACTTTTCGGCGCAATCGCGTGCGTAATTTTGACGTTCGGGCTTTACGGCACGGTTATCGGGCAGGTGGGCAACAGTGTCACCGGGCATGTTTTTGGAAACGACCGGCGGCCGGTGCCAGACGTGACAGTCGAGCTGCTTGACGACCTCTCGCGGACGATCAGCCGGCAGCGTACGAACGCGTCAGGCCGGTATGCGTTCTACGGTCTTAGCTCCGGGCGTTTCAGGGTCCGGGTCCTTCCGTTCGGAACGCAATACGAGGAACAGGAACAGGATCTCGAGATAGTGAACTTTGCCCGCACATCCGGAGTTGGGGATACCCGCGTACTGGGCAGCACGAGCGAGGTGAAGGACTTCTATCTCAGTATCCGAAAGATATCGACCGGGTTGAGCGCTCCAGCGACCGTGTTTGCTCAGGAAGTTCCGGAAGCAGCGCGAAAGCTCTACAAGGAGGCGGTGGAGGATCTCGAGAACAGGCGGAACCAGGAAGCGTATGACGGGCTCAAAGCCGCACTGGAGATCTTTCCGAAATATTTCATGGCCCTGGAAACGCTAGGGGCCGAGTACGTTAAGGCCGGACATTTTGAAGCGGCTCGCGTCCTTCTTACCATCGCCGTGGATGTGAATCCGCGTGCGCACAAGAGCTGGTACGCTCTCGCGATGGTCCACGCCGCCCAAAACAACCTCGCGGACGCGGTGGGTTCGATCAAGAAGGCGGTCGAGATCAACTCCGCGGCGCCGGAGAGCCTCCATCTTGCCGGTTCGTTACTCCGTCAGTCGAAGGAGTATCCCGAAGCGGAAAAGCATTTGATCAAGGCTCGGGACCTGTCAAACGATTCGATGCCGGACGTCCACTGGGAACTGGCATTGCTTTATGCAAACGGGTTGAAGCGTTACAAGGATGCTGCTCGCGAGTTGAAGCTCTATTTGAAAGCCCGACCCGATGACCCGAAGGCGGACCAGGTCCGGAAGTTGATCATCGAATTCGAAGAGAAGGCACGTACGACCGAGTGATCTCGAATTAACATAGTCCAGTTTAGAAGCTGCTCGATTCCGGGCAGCTTCTCTTTTTTGCCGCTAGTGTCCATTGGATGGTGTCCGGGTTCAGGAAGCCCAGTCGGTTCTCCCGCCTAACTCCGCAAGTACGTTCGTTACGGCCTTACCGATTCGCAAATTCCCGAGTTCCAACATACAACGGCGCAAAAAAAGAGGCTGCCGGTTAAGGCAGCCTCTACAAATTAGCTATTCGCTACAACTAGAACAGGAAGCGAACGCCGAGGCGAACGGTTCTCGGTCCCTGGAATGCATTTGCCAGGTTGTAAGTCGAGTTGCGATTGGCCAAGCTGTTGGCCGCAGCAAGCAGCGACGGCGAACCATTCCGCTGGAAGTTTGCGTATGCTGCGAGCAAGCAAGGAGCCTGGTTAACAGCAATGTCGCAAGCTTCTGCCTGAGCCGGCGTGATCAGACCCCATGCAGGATCGTTTGCCGCGAAGTCCAAATCAGTGATGTCGTTGTTACGATCAAGTTCATTGGCTTCGTTGAACAGGTTCAGAATGTCAGCCTCGAGAACCAGCGTGAAGCGGTTGTCGTTGCCGAAGCGAACACGGTGGCGAACAGCAAAGTCCGTTTCCGTGAACATCTCGGTTCGACCCATATCACCACGCTCGTTCAGAACGATGAAGTCCACGCCGCTGATCTCGATGGTCGAGGTCAGAGGTGTACCGCTCGAGACTGTCGTGAAGAGCTGGAACTCGGTCGAGTTGTTCGACAGACGTCCAAATCTCTTACCCCAATCAAGGCTGTAAGCACCGTAGAACTTCAGAACGTGCGGACGATCGGTCGGCAGAACGCCGTTATCCGGTCCGCCCGTAACCGTCCAGCCAGCCTGCGGCTGGTCGAAGAACCGGTTAACGTTCGGGCTGAGACGTCCGTCTTCATCCGAGCTTGCTAGACCCGAGTAGTTACCTACCAGACGGCCAAGCGTGTAGTTCAGGTTGAAGTAGTAATCATCAGCAAAACGCTTGTCGAGACGAAGTTCGAGAGCGTCGTAGACACGCTTCGGCTTGAGGGCGATAAGACCCTGGGCTTCTGCGAGTTCCTTATAGAGACCTTCACCGGGGTTACCGATGATGTAAGCCTCACTGCCGCTCGGAAGCGGGAAGCCGGCATCCTCAACCGTGTGGTCGACCTGCTTGTGGGTAAAGCGGCTCGAGAACACAAAGTTGCGGCCCAGATCACGTTCGAAAGTGACCGTGAACTCGGACTGACGGAATGCCTTGATGTTCGGATCGATCGTACCGAATTCGACGCCGAGGCCCGAGTTCGAAGGAACACGATGGTCGATGTCGCAGCGGACGTATCCGAAGATCGGCGTCAGCGATGCAGGGCACGAGCCGCCCGGGATACCCGGATTGCCACCCGTGATCTGATCAGGGCTGAAGCTGGCAAACGTCTGACCCGGCAGGATCTCAAAGTAGAAATCATGCCAGAGGTTTCCGCCGAACGAGCCGCGGGGCAGCTCATACTTGAATCGATCGTAGAACCAGCCGTAGAACGCCGAGACCTTGGTCTTGCCGTCGCCGGTCAGGTCATACGCCATACCCAGACGGGGAGCGACCTTATCGAAGAAATCGAACTGGATACCTTCGAGGCCTTCCGTGAAGCTGGGAACGTCTTCGCGATCAACACGCACACCCAGGTTGAGCGTCAGCCGCTTTGTCGGCTGCCATTTGTCCTGAATGTAGAGAGCTTCCGATTTGCTGCTTACGTCGCCGAATTCACCAAATCGTTGGAGCCATCCCGAACCCCAGTTACAGGGATCGCCGGGAACGTAGTTCGGATCGCCGCAGAAACCACGCGGGTTAGCAGCGGTTGCACCGGTCGGCGGGATCGTCGTTGTCGACAGCACGTTGATCGGCTGACCGAAACGAAGAACCACCTGGTCGCGAAGGGTCGAGAACAGTTTGTTCGAGATACCGTTGTACTGGTATCCGCCCTTCAACTGGTGACGACCGCCGAAGCTGGTAAGGAACGTTGCGTCAGCGTCGAAAGTGTTTCGAGCCGTTGCATCGTACAGTTTTGCTTCGTCGAGAAGCAGACCGTTGTTGAAACCACGAACGCAGCCAAAGCCGGCAGGTGCCGGGTCGGGGCTGGAGACGCTACAAACCATACGGGGAACCGTCACGTCGGGAAGGCCGTACGTTCCGAGTTTCTCGTTGAGGAAGTAGTGACCGCCGCGGAATCCGAGAACCAGCGAGCTGGTCGGTGTCCAAACGGCCTGACCCGTGACGCTCTGCGAGTTCTGGCGACCACCAGCGTCATCGGTGATGACTGGCGGACCCTGTCCCGTGCTCAGAAGCTCACTGGTCCATCCCGGAATTGCGCCTTCCTGGATGATCGGGTTGTAGATGTAAGTTCCCGTCAAGCGAAGTTTGCTGTACGGCTGACCATCCAAGCGGAGGAACGCATATTCGTTCGTCTGTTTGAAGTTGTAGGTCCGCGGTGCATGCGTGGCGTGCGGAAGACGAGTGTCTTCATGGACAAACGTCAAAGTTCTCGTGCGATCGAAGATCTGCGGGCTGTAGCTCGCAAAGAACCACATACGATCCTTGAGGATCGGTCCACCGAGGTTAAGCGACGGAAGGAATTCGTTGTACGAATCACGACGCGACGGGTAGTACTCGGCCGACTCATCGATCGGGCTCTCACGAAGGATCGGACGTGCAACTGCCGCAAGACGCGACGGTCGGAAAGCCGTACCGAATTCGCCATGCCATTCGTTGCTTCCGCCCTTTGTCACGACGTTGACCACACCACCGGTGGCTCCGCCGTACTCAGCTTCAAATCCGCTGGACTTGATCTGAATTTCCTGAACAAGAGCGAACGGAAGATCGCTGTTCGAGTTGAGAACGCCGGTACGAACGTTGGTCACTTCCTGACCATCGACGATGAAGGTGTTCTCCGAACCGCTGGCACCATCGATCTGGAACTGGCCGGATCGCGGCTCGACGCGGGTCGCAGGCGAAACTTTCAGCAAGCTCGAGAAGTTGGTTCCTTTCGGAAGCAGTTCGACAAGCTCGGATGAAATGTTCGTTTGGATTTTCGAATCGGTCGTATCGATCGGAAGCACTTCGCCGGCCGAAACTTCGATGTTCGTCGTCGACGCCGTGATTCCAAGGTCTAAGTTAACAGGCGTCACCCGACCGAGAGCTACTTGAACGTTTTGAATCGTTCGCTCGGCGAAACCTGCGGTGGCGGCCGCCGTAATGTTGTAGTTACCCGGGGGAACTTCAATAATACGGGCGAAGCCTTCCTTATCAGTCGTCACCGTACGCCGGAACCCTGCGGTGGTCGTGGCACCCGTCGTCGCGCTGGTTACAGTAACCGCGACGTTAGGCACAACGGCGCCGTTCGGGTCGCGCGAAGTGATTTCAATGCTTCCCGTCGTCTCCTGACCGAATGCTCCGATCGCAAAGGTCATGACGAGGGCAAGCAAGATGAAAATAGAGTTAAAGCCTCTTTTCATTTGGTCCTCCTAACAAAAGATAAATCGCTTGTCTACTTAATGGATTATCTAATCCGTATAGATGCAATTCTGGGTTTGAAGTGTAGTCAATGCGAAACTTAAGTGATTCCACACTGATTTACGGTAGAAATAGCAATTGCCATGCCTTCTCGGATAGCTCGTTTGTGGCTTGAAACTAAAGGATTTGCCTCATAAGAGAGCGACAAAACCTGTCGTTTTTTCCAAATTTCTGAATTTGCTCGGAAAAAGTGAATTTATGCGTCAGCGGGCCGCAAACGCGTCATTTCCAGTAGCTTCCGACAAGTGCCGCGTATCGTTGAGGGCGAGTACTCGAACATTGTTCCGACCTCTTATCTCGAAACGGTTGATCCCGCAGTTAGACGTTACGATCCACGGCGTCTGCTTAGTATCGCGCCGGATCGCGCCCATCAGGTGAAGTGTGAGGAAGCAGATCGCGCCCGTATGCGAGAATATCGCGACCCGCTCGCCGATGTGCTGTCGGAGGATCTCCCAGAGCTCCGTCGTGCTGCGGCGCAAGAGGTGACGATAGCTCTCGCCATTCGTAATGACGTGGTGGACGTTGCGATTTACGAGCGCATAGTAATCCTCGGGGAACGTCTGTTTCGATTCGTCGAAGGTTAGTCCCTCGAGCACACCTACGTTTCTTTCACGAAAGGCGGACGTCGCCTGGATCGGGACACCGGTCAGCTTTGCCAAGGGTTGGGCCGTCTGAATTGCGCGTGGAAGATCGCTCGAGTAGATAGCGTTTATCCCTTCCTTTGCAAGAAGCTGTGCCGTCTTTAACGCCTGCTCTTCTCCAAGCCTTGAGAGCGGCGTCGGTCCGTGCC
>CAMLKY010000027.1 GCA_946480545.1 uncultured Acidobacteriota bacterium | reverse complement strand
TGGTTCCAGTCTGTGGCCTGATCACTGGAACCACTAACCCACACGAAACAACACGAACAAGAAGCACGAACGAATGACTACTTCAAGAACTTCGTATCAAATGCCCGCGGCAACAGATCGCGCATCTGCACGACCTCGGTCTTGCCTTTCAGATTTGAAAGTATTACCGGGATGTCGCCGCCAAACTCCCAGATGATCTGTCGGCATACGCCGCATGGCGGGGTGAGCTCTTCGGTGTCGGCGACGACGGCGATGCGGTCGAACCTGCGCAGCAGCCGCAGCAGCGGCAGCCCGTAGCTAGCCGATTCGACGTTGCATCCGGTTATTACTTCACCGTCATCAGTCTCGAGCGCCGCCCCGACTTTGAAATCCGAGAACGGCGCGTACGCGTACTCGCGAACATCACGCGCCGCGTCGATCAACTCCTGGTCACTGTGTTTCATTACTCTCTCTGCGACTACCACTTTACTTCCTTATTACCTGATTAATAATTACCTCATTACCCAATTAATCTCTATAACAACCCGCGGTTCTCAGCAGCCTAATTTTGTAATTATTAATCGTTAATTCTGTAATTGCTCGGCATTCAACCGCTCGCGAACCATGCTGCAGAGAAACTCAACCGTTACACCGGTATTCGATCCCTCGGGAATTATGATGTCTGCATGACGCTTCGAAGGTTCCACGAATTCGAAATGCATCGGACGGATCGTGCGTTCGTATTGCTCGAGGGTCCTCTCAAACGTTCGTCCGCGTTCATTTATGTCGCGTCGAAGCCGTCGCATCAGACGAACGTCGTCAGGTGTGTCGACGAAGACGCGGACATCGAGGAGGTCGAGTACGCGCGATTCGGCAAAGATGAGGATACCTTCAACGATCACGACGGGCTTCGGATTTATGACCTCGATCTTGTCACTCCGCGTATGCGTAACGAAATCGTAGAGCGGCATGTCGACTGGCAGGCCCTGCTTAAGACGCACGAGGTGATTGACGAGCATGTCGCTATCGATCGAGTCGGGATGATCGAAGTTTGCCTGGTGACGTTCGTCGAGCGGCATGTCGGCGAGATTGCGGTAGTACGAATCCTGTTCGACAAGCACGACGCGGTCCATCCCCACCGCATCCACGATCGCCCGCGCGATCGTCGTCTTCCCCGAACCCGTTCCGCCGCATATTCCTATAATCATTTCGTACGCTACGTTAGCCGCGGATTTTCGCAGATGACGCCGATCTGAAATTCTGATCTCTTATCCGCGTCATCCGCGCAAATCCGCGGCTAGTTCTCTTCTCCTGCTGACATTCTGACGATCACCCGCCGCAGCAGCTCCTTGAAAATTTCTGCCACCTTTTCGCCTGTTTCCATTACGTGATCGTGATCGATCTCCTCGTCGGTCATTCCGGCGCCGAAATTCGTGATACATGAAATTCCGGCAACGCGCATTCCCTGATGTCTGGCGACGATCGCTTCAGGTACGGTCGACATTCCGACCGCGTCGGCGCCAAGCAATCGATAGAGCCTGATCTCGGCGGGTGTCTCGTACGTCGGACCCGACAGTCCGCAATAGATACCGCGATGCAGGAAGTCGACCAGCTCAGTATCGGTTCCGCTCTCGAAACGTTCCTTTGCGATCGTATTCGCAGCGTCGACGATTATCTCCTGGAAGTGATGATCGTACACGCCGGTCATGTCTGGAAACCGGGGTCCGAAGCGCTTGTCATTCGGCCCACGAAGTGGATTCACACCAATGCAATTAAGGTGGTCGCTTATCAGCATCAAGCTACCGGGACGCATCTCGGTGCTCAAACTACCGGCCGCGTTGGTCAGGACGAGATTCTTGATACCCATCAAGCCAAAGGTCCGGACGGGAAATGTCACCTGCTCCATCTCATAGCCTTCGTAGAAATGGAATCGGCCCTGCTGGACGGCGAGCTGCACTCCCTCGATCTCACCGAGCACGAGGCGTCCGGCGTGTCCCTCAACGGTCGCCCGCGCAAAATGCGGGATCTCTTCGTACGGGATCACCGTTCTTTTCTCGAGCTCGTCGGCGAAGCTGCCAAGCCCGCTGCCGAGAACGATCGCCGTGCTGATGGGTTTGGCGTACCTAGACTTTATAAAATCGGCCGCTTCGGCGGCCATCTCGTAAGTCATAAAAATCGGGAAAGATAGATTATCACAGCCATCTTTGCGAGAAAGACGGATCGTGCTGAGTACAAAGTCGGCACATCAACTCTCTTTTCGATAGGGAATTCCAAGCGCCTTAGGTGCACGCGAGAGACCGATGAAACCTGCGAGTACTATGATCGTCAGCACGTAAGGGATCATCTGGATGAACTGGACCGGGATGTCTTCGCCCGATGGAAGTTTGACGACGCCCTGCATCTGGATCGCGAGCGCCTCTGTAAACCCGAAGAACAGGCACGCGAAGAGGACAGGAACCGGTTTCCACTTTGCGAGGATCAGAGCCGCAAGAGCGATATACCCGCGGCCGGCTGTCATTGCTTTTGTGAACAACGAGCTCTGGCCGATCGAAAGATACGCACCGCCCGCGGCCGCCAATACACCCGAGAGGACAACTGCGAGATAGCGGAGCCGAATAACATTCACACCCGCGGCATCGGCGGCGGCCGGATTCTCGCCCGCCGCGCGAAGTCGCAGGCCGAACGGGGTCTTGTACACGACATACCAAACGACCGGTACCAGCAGGAATGCAAGGATTGAGGCGATATTCAACCTATTTCCGAATTCAGGGAGTAGAAACTCCTTGGCGATCTGTTCTGTCGAGCCTGCCGAATCGTAGATCGCCGCACTGATGACCGAAGGTAGGCCGATCATCAGCAGACTCACCGCAAAACCTGTCACAACCTGATCAGCTTCAAACTTGATCACGGCGACGGCATAGACCAGTGCGAGAGCTGCTCCCGAAACGACGCCGCATAGAAAACCGATGTACGGATTTTGAAGCTCGTACGTTACGACTGCAGCGGTGAATGCTCCGGCAAGCATCAATCCTTCCAGCGCGATATTGATGACGCCGGCCCGCTCCGAGAACAGTCCGCCGAGCGCCGCAAAGATCAAGGGCGTTGCCGTTCGAATCGTCGAGAACAGCAATATCAGTAGAAATGTCGGTGTAAGTACTTCGCTCATTCGCTATCAATTAACCACCGAGACGCGGAGACGCCGAGAAGAATAACCAGGCTCATACGATCGCCGTAATATCGCTTCGTTCTCAATCTCCCGCAAAAAATCTCTGCGTCTCTGCTGCTCTGCGGTAAGAAACATCATCTTCGCGAGAACCTCTGAAGCGACGCGACGAAGATGATGATGATCGCCTGTAACACTTCGACAAGATCCTTAGAGACGAATCTCGTCTCGATGTCGACAAAGATCTGGCCGCGCTTCAATACGGCAAAAAAGATCGCGGCGATAAAGATTCCCAGCGGATGGTTTCTGCCGAGGAGAGCAACCGCGATCCCGAGAAAGCCCCATCCATCCGAAAAGTCGTGATAGTAGCGATGCCGATCGCCCAGCACCTCACCAAGTGCGACCATGCCGGCTAGCCCGCCCGAGATCGTCATCGCGATAATGATCTGCTTCTTTGGCGAGATGCCGCCGTACTCGGCCGCCGAGGGATTCTCGCCGACCGCACGAAGCTCATAACCCCATTTGGTCTTCCAGAGAAAAATATAGACGAGCACGCACATCAGTATCGCGATCAGGAAAGCGACGCTGAGCGGAACGAACTCGGGCATGCCCCGGATATATTGGCTGATGCGAGGGATATGGGCCGGCGGCCCGATCTCGGCGGTCTGCATGATCGGGTCGCCCGGGATCTTGTAGAAATACTGTGTGAAGTAGCCGACCAGAGCGACGGCGATGAAGTTCAGCATGATGGTGTTGATGACCTCATGCGAACCGAACCTGGCTTTTAATATTCCCGGGATCGCTCCCCAGATGCCGCCCGCCGCGATCGCACCGAGAATACAAAGCGGAACAAGCAGGAACGCCGGAAGGCTGGTCCACGACCAGTTATGATGAACCGGCTCGCCCTGGTCCATCAGCGTGACCACTGTCCCGCCGAATTTGATCCCGATCCATGCAGCAACGAACGCCGCGACGTATAGCTGACCCTCAGCTCCGATATTCAGCAGCCCACATCTAAAAGCCACCGCGACCGCAAGTCCCGTAAAGATGAGCGGCGTCGCAATGTAGAGGGTGTAGCCGATATCGTTCAGCGAACCGAACGAATTACCGATCATGTGATAGAACGCAACAAAGGGATTGTCGCCTATCAGCAAAACGATAATGCCGCCCACTACGAAGGCTGCGACCACCGCGACCAGCGGCCATAGGATTTCCCGCAGTATTTTCATTTTCTGTGGAGCTATTTCGAGCGACGGGCCGGCCTCCCGCGGCTCTGACAATTTGGTGCTTGCTAAATATACCGATAAAAGGCCTTGCTGTCACCTGATTCTCTGCCTTTGGGCAACTCCACCGCTGAGTACCGGGAACGAACCCTTATTAGCTCACGTCGTGAGTCCTGGCACCCTGAAATCAGCCTCGCAAGGGACTTGACAACTCTGGACTCAGATTTTATTATGGCCATGGACTAAGTGATTGGTCATTAAATCTAAATCAACCGTATTTTTTTTGGAGGTAATGACATGAGCATGATCAAGTACGATCCATTCAGAGAGTTAAGAAGTCTTCAGGACGATATGACACGCCTCTTTACGGGCGTTATGCCGGCGAACTTCAACCGCGAGGAAATGACGCACGGGGCATGGGCGCCGAGCGTCGATATCTTTGAGGACAAGGACCGACTTATTCTCGAGGCCGAGCTGCCGGGTATGAACCGCGACGATTTTGAGATCTCGGTCGAGAATAACGTCATCACCCTCAGAGGCGAGCGAAAGTTCGAGAAGAAGACCGACGGCGATAACTATCATCGCGTCGAGCGGTCATACGGTACGTTTACGCGGTCGTTCACGCTCCCGCAGACGGTGACCGCGGAAGGAGCGACCGCGGATTTCGACAACGGAGTCCTCAGGGTGAGCTTGCCGAAGCGCGAGGAAACCAAGGCCCGTAAGATCGAGATTTCGGGATCCGGCGCAGGCTCGCAGCCGAAGACGATCGAGGGCGAGGCTAAATCCGCCAGCGCCTAAATAAACGTTGAGTAGTTGCAGAGGGTGAATGGCGGAATCATAGCCCGCCATTCACCTTCATCATTTACAATTGGGATTATGAGATTCGACAGATTCACGATCCGCGGTCAGGAGGCCGTGCAGGAGGCGATCGGTATCGCCGAGAAGAACCAGAACCAGCAGGTTGAGCCGGAGCATATTCTTGCGGCCATGCTCGAGCAGAAGGAGGGTGTCGTGCGCCCGATCCTGGGAAAGATCGGGGCCAATGCAGGGCCTATCGCTGCTGAGGTTCTGGCTGCGATCGAGAAACACCCGAAGGTCTCGGGTGGACAGCAGTATTTCAGCACACGCACGAACACCGTCTTTCAGGAGGCACAGAAAGAAGCTGAGAAGATGCAGGACGAGTATGTCTCGACCGAGCATCTGCTGCTCGCGGTCGCCGCCGAGAAGGATGGTGATTCGGGACGAATTCTTCGTTCGAATGGAATCACGCGCGACGATCTCGAAAAGGTTATCACCGACATGCGGGGCGGAAGCCGCATCACCGACCAGAACGCGGAAGAGAACTTTCAGGCTCTCGAGAAGTACGCACAGGACCTCACCGAGCGAGCGCGCAAGGGAAAGCTCGATCCGGTGATCGGGCGCGATGACGAGATCCGTCGGACTATCCAAATTCTCTCGCGGCGAACAAAGAATAATCCGGTCTTGATCGGCGAGCCCGGTGTTGGTAAGACCGCGATCGTTGAGGGACTCGCGCAACGCATCGTGTCGGGTGACGTGCCCGAGACGCTGAAGAACAAGCGGCTGGTTTCACTCGACCTCGGTGCGATGCTGGCCGGTGCGAAATATCGCGGCGAATTCGAAGACCGGCTAAAGGCCGTGTTGAAGGAGATCGAGAAGGCCGAAGGTCAGATAATCCTTTTTATCGATGAGCTACACACGCTGGTCGGTGCCGGGGCAAGCGAAGGAGCCATCGATGCGTCGAACATGCTCAAACCCACGCTCGCTCGCGGAACCCTGCGTGCGGTTGGGGCGACGACGCTGAACGAATACCAGAAGTACATCGAGAAGGACAAGGCGCTCGAGCGGCGTTTTCAGCAGGTATACATCGGCGAGCCGACGGTCGAAGATACGATCGCGATACTTCGCGGTTTGAAGGAGCGTTACGAGGTTCACCACGGCGTGCGGATCAAGGATGCGGCTATAGTTGCCGCCGCGACGCTCTCAAATCGCTACATCACCGATCGGTTCCTTCCGGACAAAGCCATCGACCTTATCGACGAGGCCGCATCGCGCATCCGTATCGAGATCGACAGCCTTCCGCAGGAGATAGACGTGTTGGAACGCGAGATACTCCAGCTCGAGATCGAGCGGCAAGCCCTGTCGCGCGAGACCGACGAGAAGTCGAAGGAACGGCTCGAGGATATCGAAAAGCGCATCGCCGATTTGAATGAGAAGTCTTCCGCGATGAAGGCCAAGTGGCAGTCGGAGAAGGAAGAGATCGAGAAGATGCGCAAGTGCAAGGAGGAGCTCGAGGAAGCGAAGCTCGAGCTCGAACGCGCACGTCAGGCCGGCGACCTGAATCGCGCCGCGGAGCTGCAATACGGAAAGATACCCGAGCTTGAAAAAGAGCTCGCAGCGGAACAGCAGCGGCTCAGCGATCTACAAAGTGACGGCGTGTTCCTGAAAGAAGAGGTCGACGAGGAAGACGTCGCCGAGGTCGTGGCCAAATGGACCGGCGTCCCTGTGTCGAAGATGCTCGAGGGCGAGATGCAGAAACTTGTCTCGATGGAAGAGAATCTTCGCCGCCGCGTCATCGGGCAGGATGAAGGTTTGCAGGCGGTCGCGAACGCGGTACGTCGTGCACGCGCGGGGCTTCAGGACCCGAACCGTCCGGTGGGGTCGTTCATCTTCCTTGGACCGACCGGCGTTGGTAAAACCGAGACAGCACGCGCACTAGCCGAGTTCTTATTCGACGACGAGCGGGCAATGGTGCGTCTCGATATGTCGGAGTACATGGAGAAGCACGCCGTTGCGAGGATGATCGGCGCGCCTCCGGGATATGTCGGCTATGAGGAAGGCGGCCAGTTGACGGAAGCCGTCCGGCGCCGGCCTTACTCGGTCGTGCTATTCGACGAGATCGAGAAAGCACATGCCGATGTTTTCAACGTGCTGCTGCAGATCCTGGATGATGGGCGGTTGACCGACTCGAAGGGCCGCGTGGTCGATTTCAAGAACACGGTATTGATCATGACGTCAAACCTCGGCTCGCGTGAGATACAGTCTGCTCAGGGCGATGAGAACCAGGCGCGCGAGGCTGTCGTCCAGGTGTTGCGGGATTATTTCAAACCCGAATTCCTAAACCGCATCGACGACATCGTCGTGTTCAAGCAGCTTGGGCGCGAGCAGATCGCTGCCATTATCGATGTACAGCTCGAGAAGCTGCGCCGAACGCTTGAGGAGCGCGGCATCACGATCGAGCTCGACGAATCGGCGCGAGAGCTGCTCGTCAAGGAAGGGTATGATCCGGTGTACGGCGCTCGGCCCCTGAAACGTGCGATCCAGACGCTGATCCAGAATCCGCTTGCCGTGAGCCTCTTGAAAGGTGAGATCGCGACCGGCGGGACCGTACGGGTATCGGCCGAGGGTGGCGAGATGAAGTTCACTCCGCTCGCGGATGAGCAAAGGGCCGTTAGTGGAGCCCAGGTTAAGTAAGCGGGCCGGGTTCCCTATTCACGATTGACGATTTACCATTGAGTAGTGTTCAAGAGAAGAAAAATGAATCAGAACGATCCGTTTAATGGCAAAGCTATTGACGAAGAACCTTTGAAGATCCCGGTGAACGACCGGCGGCGAGTCACCGAGGACGGGATTCGCGAGGATGTGGTGGACGAGATGAAGGCGGAGCCTAAGAAGCCGGCTCGTGAGGTAGAGCTCGAAGCGATGCTTAAGTCTGAGATAGAGCGCCGTGAGGCCGCCGAGGCCAAGCTCGTTGGTGTGCAGACAAAGTTCGAAGAAGCGAAGAACAGTCTCGAAAAGGAAACGGCCGAGATGCGCTCGCGGTTGATGAAGACGCTCGAGGATCGAGCGAAGCAAGGCCAGTTCGATTTCCTCACGGCGCTTCTTCCGGTGCTCGACAACCTGAACCGTGCGATCGAGGCGAGCGAGCAGGACCCTTCGGTCGATCATCTGCGTGATGGTGTAAAAAGCACGGCCCGTTCGTTTGAGCAGGCCCTGATGAGTGTCGGCGTAGAGGCCGTGCCCTCGGTCGGAGCAACATTCGACCCCGAGGTGCATGAGGCGATCGACATGACTGAGGTTGATCCGGAAGAGGACGGCAAGGTCACCGCCGAGTACTCGCGCGGATATAAATTCGGAGAGAGGCTGCTGCGGGCAGCGAGAGTGCAAGTCGGACGTGGCCGGGCTCAGTCAGCGGCGGAGTAGATTCTCGGTTTCAAGTTTGTAGCTAAAGAGGGCTGTCAGAATGTGACAGCCTTTTTGTTCCACCGACGTACGACGAGAAGTTGAGCATAACCATGCCGTTTACGGCGTGAAAGAAATCAGGATTAGCAAGGAGCCCGTTTCAACGGGCTTCGCATTTCGAGGGCGTTTGAAACGCCCTCGCCGGGAGTCGGACCTGTTCCACGTGCTGAAGCCCGTGGCTCAGACAGATCCCGAGCGGTTGGATTGCCGTGATGGCGAACATTTGATGGAGCAGACATCCGCCACCAACGGCTTTCGAATCATGTCCGATTCCATTGCGCTTTCGCGAGGCACGTTGCTTGCTCCGCGCGGTAAACAATTGCATTCGACGCGCGGCAAGGTGGTAGAATAGACGCGGGCATAGGAAGCCGCACCCGAGGCATCAAACAATTGGGAATTTTTAAGCAGCTTTATGGCAGACATCGACGCATACAAAGATAAGTTTAGCGATAGCGGGCGTCGCGTTCTTGAAGCCGCCCTCGGCGAGTCGAAGAAGCGCGATCAGAATTACGTTGCGATCGAACACATCCTTCATGCCGTTGCGACTGAGGAGGATGAGTTGTTCACGTCAACGATGCGCGACCTCGCGGTCGATCCTCGGTCAGTAAAGTTGCTGATCGAAAAACGCATGGAGACGGGGCGGCAGCATACGGGAAAGGGTTTCCGGATCGCTCCGGAAACTACCGAGTTGTTCAAGCGCGCGATGGATCGCGCGCGGTCGCAGGGGCGTCGCGTGATCGACGGCAGCGACATCTTCTATGTCCTTTCGAACGACGAGCGGAGCATGTTGAATGATGTGCTGCAGAATCTCGGAGTGCCGTCTGATGAAGTAGCACAGACCGCACGCACGCGGATAAGAAAGCGTGAGAAAGAAGAGGAACGCACCCGGCAGAAATACGAGCTTCCATCATTCCTGCGCCACTTCGGCGTCTCGATGAACAAGCTTGCACGACAGGACAAGATCCCGCCGACCATCGGTCGCGAGAAAGAGATCCTGCAGATGATCGAGATCCTGTCGCACAAAGAGCGTTCGAACTCGCCGATGCTTGTCGGTGAGCCGGGCGTTGGGAAAACGGCAGTTGTCGAGGGTCTTGCGAGATTGATCGAGCTGGAACCCGACAAAGTTCCGGCCCGCCTTCGCGATGCTCACATTGTTCAGCTTCAGATGGGCGGTCTGGTTGCCGGGACTATGCTCCGGGGAATGTTCGAGGAGCGTATCAAAGGCATCATCGACGAGGTCAAGGAAAAAGACCATATCATCCTGTTCATCGACGAGGCGCACACGATCATCGGTGCAGGCGCCGCTCTCGGAACGTCATCCGATGCCGCGAACATGTTCAAATCGGCGCTCGCGCGCGGTGAGCTTCGGATCATCGGCGCGACGACGATGACAGAGTACAAAGAGTACATTGCCGAAGACGAGGCGCTCGCACGACGGTTCCGACTTGTGAAGGTCGAGGAACCGACTCTGGATGAAACGCGGCAGATCTTAATGGGTCTGAAACCGCGGCTCGAGAAGAATTATTCGGTCACGATCTCGGACGAGGCTATCAACACCGCGCTCGAGATGTCGCCGAAGTACATCCGCAACCTCCACCTTCCGGATAAGGCGATCGGCTGGCTCGATACCGCGTCAGTTAAGGTCGAGATCAACGAGCCGTCTTCGCTAGTCGTAAAGCCCGAGCACATCATCGATGTCATCTCGCAGGAATCGCGGATCCCGAAGGACATGATCTACCGGGATACGTCGGACCGTTTCTCGCAGATGGAGATCGACCTTGGAAGTCGTGTTATCGGCCAGAAGGATGCGGTTCGCGCGGTTGCCGAAAGGCTCCGGCTGAATAAAGGTCCGCTCAAGGACAATCACTACGCCCCCGATGGGGTTCTGTTGTTCCTCGGGCCGACCGGCGTTGGAAAAACCGAGCTTGCGAAAGCGGTGGCGGAATTCATGTTCGGCGACGAGGGCAAGATGGTCCGCATCGACATGTCGGAGTATGGCGAGGGGACGGTCGGCATCGAAAAATTGATCGGTATGCCACGGGGCATCGTCGGATCGGAGCGCGGCGGCATTCTCACTGAACAGCTTCGATAATCCGTACACGGTCCTCCTTTTGGACGAGGTCGAGAAAGCATCGCCGTACCTGATGAACATCTTCCTACAGGCATTTGACGAAGGCTGGATAACCGACGGACGTGGAAAGAAGGTCTATCTCTCGGACGCGATCGTGATCATGACATCGAACCTCGGTTCGGAGAGCTTCAAGCGGTACGAGAAACCGCTCGGCTTCGGACAGAAAACGCTCGGCGAGATCAAGCAGATAAAGGGTGAGGTAATGAAGGCCGCGGAGACGCGCTTCACACCTGAGTTCCGAAATCGTATCGACGAGATCGTCGTCTTCTCGCCTCTCACGATGGACGAGGTTCGCGACATCGCACGTTTGTATCTCGGCAAGCTAAAGCGCCACATGGAACGCCAGGGTAAGATCGTCGAGGTCACCGAGGCCGCGGTCGATCTGCTCACCGAGAAGGGTTACTCGCCTGCTTACGGTGCCCGCTTCCTTAAGCGACACATCGATCAGAAGGTGAAGCTCCCTATCACGAACCTCTGGAAAACCGGCATGCGTTTTATCATCGATGCAAAGGAAGGCGATATCGTGGTGACCCCGAACGACGCATTCAGTTTGAATTGATCGATTGGTTATCTCTGTGGGAAGGCCGCCTGGACTGGCGGCCTTTTTTCTTGCTTGCAGCGCGACTGGAGCGGGCGCGACTGGAGCGCAGGCATCCTGCCTGCAACG
>CAMLKY010000026.1 GCA_946480545.1 uncultured Acidobacteriota bacterium | reverse complement strand
GGATCGAGGGCACTGTCGATTCGGATGCTTTGACCGCCGACGGTATCTATCTGCGAGCACTCAATGTCGCTGCAACCGTCGAAGGCACGAACTCGAATTACGAAGCGAATGGCACCGCGGTGGCGGAGCTGCTGACATTTGAAGATTTTCGAATCGACTTTCTGAGGATGACCGGAAACGTTCGGGGATCGGGGACAGACTTTCGGTGGTTCGGCGATCTTCAGGCGGCCGCGGCGAAGTCGCGGGCGCTGACACTTGGCGGCCTGTTTCTTTCCGATGCTGTCGCGGAATTCAAGGATCGCGAGCTGACTGCACTGGCACAGAACGGGCAGGCTCAAACATTCTCGGTCGCTGCCGCTGAGCTTGAGCGTCTTTACGCGACCGATCTCCGGATCTCGTACCGCAACGGTGTTACCAATGTTTCAGCTCCATCGGCACGGGCGGCAGCCCTGAACACAAGAGATTACCAGCTTCAAGGACTCAATGGACGAAATCTGAGGGTTAAGGATGAAGGCCCGCGAACCAATGTCGATCTCGATAGCGTCACGGCCGCGTCAGCTACGGTAAAAGGTAATCGCGTACGAAATCTGCGAGCCGATAAATTTGCGCTCACCGACCTGCCGAACTCGACGGACCTCGATCTCCGAGGTGTGAGGGCGGAGCGGGTCGAAGGCGGCGGTGCGACGATCACAGGCGTTGAGACCCCGCTCATCGAGATCCGCGACACACAGGCCCAGACGATCGTTTACTCGGACAATGTTCGTATCGCCCGCGTCGACACGAACGCCGCATCGCTCGGCAGTCTCAATATCGGCGGCGTGCGTTTGACCATTCGCCAGGGAACGATCGAAGGCCGCTCGGATGACGTCGATGCCGGGACAGTCTCATTGAGCCCGACGGGTGCACTGCCCGACGGCGGCCGGCTCGAGAGCGTTAGAATCGCTAAGCCGGTCTTTATCGTCGAGCCCTCGGGCCGTTATCGCGTTACCGCGGACATGAGCATAGGTAGCGGAATAATCGGAAACGTACCGCTCGGCGCCGCGACCGCAAGCGTTAATGTGAATAACGACCGCGCGGAGTTGAATAATCTTTCTGCAGCGGTGATGGAAGGTCGGCTTGATGGAAATGCGACGCTTGCTTTCAACAGTCGAGCACAGTCGAATCTAACGGCCAGCTTTACAAACCTCGACCTTTCGAAGCTCGCATCGCTTCAGGGCGGTCGGGTCATCCCGCTTGTAGGGCAAACATCCGGCACGGTCGATCTGCGATTCAACGGCAGAGACTTCAGGACAGTGAGCGGCACTGTTCAGGCGGACATAACGGCGAGCGCGGGTAATGCCGACAGCGGGCTAGTTCCCGTGACCGGACGCGTGGAACTCGTCGCGACTAACGGACTTTTTAATGTCGATGTCGCCCGTCTCAACACACCCAACAGCGAGTTGAACGCCACCGGACGCTTCGATCTAAGGGCGAGTGATTCGGATCTGAACATCGCGGTCAATTCGCGTGATGCGAACGAGATCGATCGGCTGATCCGTGTCTTTGGGATCTCTCCGGAGCTTGAGAACCAGATGGACTCGCTCTCGGTGAGTGTCGCCGGAAATCTGACATTCAACGCTCGCGTGACCGGTAACCTGAGCGATCCGACATTAGACGGCCGCGCGTCACTCGACCAGATCGCGTTGAGCGGACGCAATCTCGGCTCGCTCACCGCCGACCTCTTCATCTCGCCGGTCGGAACCGAGATCCGGAACGGCAACTTGCGCGAGGCTGACGGCGGCACGATCGCCTTCAATCTGAGCGTGCCAAAGGGTGGAACCAACAACACCAGCATTCAGGCGACGCTTACGAATATCGATGCGGCCAATCTGATTGCGGCTTTGCCACTCGAAAGGTATCTGCCGGCCAGTATTCGCGACTTCAAC
Organism: uncultured Acidobacteriota bacterium; assembly: GCA_946480545.1. The sequence continues at coordinate 9,526 of CAMLKY010000026.1, read as the reverse complement.
GCACAGACTTCCGGATCGGTGAACATCACCGGTTTGCCGAACAATGCGAACGGCGAGATCGATCTGTCGTCGACCGCGGGTTCCGTGTCCGGGCAGTCATTCGAGGCGTTTACCGCGAAGGCGCAATTCCGGGGAACCGTGGTCGATCTTCAAAACCTGGAGATCCGCTCGGCGGACGGCTTCATAAAGGCGACCGGCACATATGATCGGGCCGACACCGCCTTCAACCTGAATCTCGAGGGACGAAATTTCCTGCTCGCCGCCATACGCAATGGCTTCACAGAACGCGAGTTTTCCGACGCTCACGGGCAACGTCGATTTCACTGCCACCGCCACCGGCCGCTACGATGTGCCGCGGTCCTACAACATCAATTTCAACGGCACGGCCCGGGACGTCGTAGTCAACGACAATCCGTTCGGACAGGTAACATTCCAGGGCAATACATCGAATCAGGTGCTGAACGCGGATCTGACGGCGACCCTCGACGGGCGACCGCAGGTGATAAACGCGAGCGTTAACTTCGGTGACGATAACATGCCGTTCCGCGTCGCCACCGAGTTCAACCAAAGTCCACTCGGTCCGTTCTTCGCTCTGGTGCCGCAACTCAGGGGAATATCGATCGGCGGCACCGGCACCGGCCGGGTCGAGTTTGGCGGCAACCTGGCACGACGTGACGATCAGGGGAACCTCAACTTCAGCACCGAAGCGCTTACCGGCACCGCACAGTTCAGCCAGCTTGCATTACAGATCCAGGACACACCGCTCGTCGCGACGGAACCAGTCGTGGTCCGATTCAACCCGCGAGAGATCACATTCGAGTCGGCGAGGTTTGCCGGCGGCGGATCGAACGTCGTTATCGCCGGCACCAAGGCCCTCACCGAGGATGGCGTGAACAACTTCTCGGTAGATGGCCGCGTAAATCTCAGCCTCCTGAATGCGTTCCCGCAGATCGCGGCGACCGATACATTCTTCGCCGGGTTTGCGAATGTTTCGATCCGTCTCGCAGGCGTCAACCGGACAGCTCGCGTATCCGGGACGGCGACGCTTGAGAACGCGGCGGTCGCGGCGTTTATTGGATCGAGCCGCTTGAGTTTTGATCGGCTCACCGGTCAGATCCTTTTCTCTTCGGACCAGGCTCAGCTTGCGGGCATCCGCGGTTATCTTGGCGGAGGAGCATTCACGGCGTCGGGCGGAGCGTTGTTCGGCGAAGGACTGCGTGTAGATTCTTTCCGCGTGGCTCTCGATGGAACCAACGTGACGGTCCCGCTTCCTGAAGATTTCATAACTACCGGCGACGCCCGGCTCGAGGTGACGGGCCGGCGCGGGCAGCGGAGCGATGTCCTGAGCGTTCAGATTGCCGGACGCATCCTCGCTCGGCGAAGTCTTTATACTGAGGATATCGAGCTCGCAAATATTGTCGGCGGACGCGGTGACAATTCACTCACATCAGGGACTTCGACGATAAGGGCCCCGCGGTTCGATCTTACGATCGAAGGGCGCGATGCTCTCGTCGTTCGAAACAACATCGCCGATCTCACAGCGTCCGTCTCGCTTCGGCTGACGGGCACCACCGAGAATCCGCAGATTTCGGGACGCATTACCGCGAACAGCGGTACGGTGTTCTTCAGACGCGACCGCTATATCGTGCAGCGCGGCGTGCTCGAGTTCCCGCCCGACACGGCGATCGAGCCGATAATAAACCTGCAGGCCGAGTCGGAGATCGCGGGCTATCAGATCTTCGTGAACCTGTCAGGGCCCCTGACCGACACCGAGCTGCTCACTGCGACTGTTCGTTCGAGTCCGGCGCTGCCACAGGCCGATGTTATCTCGCTTATCACGACCGGAAATCTTTCGAATACCGAATCGGGCATCCCGACGCTTGCGCAATCTGGGATCAACACGGCGGCCGAGATAATTGCGGACACGATCATCAATGAGCCGGCTCGGCGGGCGACGGACCGGTTGTTCGGACTGAACGTTTTCGAGATCGATCCGATCATCTCGGGCCAACGCTCGAATCCCGGAGCGAGGCTGACGGTCGGCCGGCAGATCAACAACAACCTGCGGGTCACGTATTCGACGAACTTATCGCAAGACCAGAATCAGGTGCTGGCTCTTGAGTACAGGGTTTCTAACAAATTGTCGTTCGTTGCTCAGTACGAGCAGCGCAGCTTGAGCAACGTCACGAGGAACCGTGACAACTTTAGTTTCGAGATCAGATTCAGACGCAGGTTCTAGGTCTTGTTTGGCGCGATTGGAAGCGCGTGTTTTTTTGCGGAGAGGAATGGGTCCAGCAGGGTTGCTTCGACAAAATTGCATCGCACGAGTCTGCGAGAAGCTCGATGTGCGCGCCTCGTTACTTCTGTTGTCTATCCTGATTTTCTCGGCGTCAGCGTATGCACAGAACAGATTCGAAGACCGGCCGGTTTCCGAGGTTCTTATAACCTTCGAAGGCTCGGATAAGAGCGTCGCGGCAAACGAGACGTTTCGTCAAATAGCGATCGATGCAGTTGGCCCTACATATTCGACGGTCCGTATTCGCGAAGCCATCGAAAAGCTGTACGACACACGCCAGATCGCGTCTATCACGGTCGAGGCCGAGGACGGCGCAAACGGGAGTGTGATCGTAAGGTTTATCATCCGCCGGAAGACCCAGGCACAGCGCGTGACCGTCGAGCTGCCGGAAGAAGACGACTCGAACATTACCGAACAGGAGCTGCTCTTCCGGTTGAATCTTCTCGACGCCGGTACGGCTATCACGGAACAGACGCTTCAGCAGAACGCGGACCTGATCCTCGAATACCTCCGCGACAAAGGATTTTTTAAGGCGGAGGTTACGTACTCGCAACGACCGCTTGAGACAGAGACCGAGGTCGGCGTAACGTTCCGGGTGACACCCGGGCCGCAGGCTACGGTCGAATCGTTCACGATAAACATCGCAGGATTCGATAGTGCACGGCTTCTCGACGAGGTAAACCTGCACGCCGGCGAGAAGTTTTCACGTGAGGCGCTGAACGGCGATGTCGAAAAGGTCAAAAAGATCCTGCGCGAGAATGATTATCTCGCTCCGACCATCGACGAACCGCGTGTCGTATACCTCAGCGAGCGCAACACCATCGCCCTGACGCTCAATGGAAAAGTCGGACCCACCGTCGAGATCGTGATCGACGCCGAGCGAGATCGTGTAGGAAGCAGGACCCAAAACCGCTTGCTGCCGATAAAGCGCGAGGGCACGCTGGACTACGCGGCTATCGTCGAAGGCGAGCGACGGCTTGAAACGCACTATCAGGAACAGGGTTACTTTTTCGTTGATGTGACACCGGTGTGCTCCCTGGAACCACCCCTTGACGATACCGACGGATCAGGAATAAAGAACGACACCGAATTTCTCTGCTCGGCGCTCAACAGCACAGATCTCGACAGCAAGAAGGTTACGGTGACCTACCGTGTCGACCTCAACAGGCAGTTGAAACTCACCGACATTCGTCTTGCGGGGACAAATCAATTCACGATCACAGAGATCAAGACGGTTCTCGAAACACAGGAAGCCAACATCCTCGGCATAATCCCACTGTTTGGCTACGGACGTGGATACACGAGTGAACGGCTGCTTGAGGAAGACGCGTCGACGATCCGTTCGCTGCTGCGCGAGCTGGGATATCGCGACGCAACCGTTCGCGTAAATCAGGGCGTGTCGCCCGATGGCGAAAACCTCATCATCACTTTCGTTGTCGAGGAAGGTCCGCGGACGACGATATCCGGGATCGAGATCGAGGGCAATGTAGCATTCACGGATGACCAGTTGATGGCACAGCTTCCGTCGCTCGAGGGAACCTACTTCTCTCGAGCCAAGATCCGCAATGGACAGCGAAAACTGGCCGAGTTCTATTCGCAGGCCGGATTTTATGATGCAAAGGTCGACTTCGCGATCGATGAACGCGTAACGGATCCGGCCAGCGGTGAAAGCAGGTTCAAGGTCGTCTACACGATCGTTAACGAAGGACAGAAGGTGGTCATCGATCGGATCCTGGTGACCGGGAATGAAAACACAAAGTCAGAAGCGATACTCAAAGCCCTTGCTCTCAAACCCGGTGAATACCTTCGAGCGGCCGATGTTTATACCAGCGAACAAAATCTCTACGCGAGCGACGTTTTTGCGCGGGTCGAGATCAAGCCGAGAGCGGCGGGCGAGCGTCCGGGAAATGAGCGCCTTACGGATGTGATCGTCAGTGTCGAGGAACAGGCCCCGCGGATCCTGTCATATGGCGGCGGCTTCTCGACAGATCTCGGTGCGAGCGGATTTGTGGATATCCGGCACTTTAATCTGCTAGGCCGGCTCTGGCAGGGCGGAGCACGCGTGCGTATGAGCCAGCGGCAACAGCTCGTCCAGCTCGATTTTCTAAATCCGCGTTTTATCAGCGATGGAGATAAACGTTACGCGCCGCTCACGATCACTGCACAGTACCAACGCGACTCGACGGTGACGCGCTTTTTCCGTTCGGCATTCGATAAGGGGACGTTCGGAATCGTGCAGCGCGTCGACGAAGAAGGAAACCCCATCGATGAATTCGGCGCGGATGCCGGGGATCCGACGCTTCACCGGCTGACACTTTCCGCCGAGACGAACCGCACCATCAGTCGCCGCGACCGCAGCATTGTTTTCTTTCGTTACCGGTTCGAGGACGTTCGTCTTTACAACATTCGCAGCCTGCTGATCAAAGAGCTGCTGCTCCCGGATGCACGGATCAGGATCTCTGGTTTCGGAGTGACGTTTGTGCGTGACACGCGTCGCAACTGCCTCGTCAAATACACAATCCTCGACATCATCGCCCGGGGCGAGGCTCCCGACCCGTGCAGATATAATGCGAGCGACCCGACGCATGGCGATTACCTGACGGCCGAGTACAACGTCTCGATTCCGTTCCTAGGCGCGAACACCGGCTTTAACAAGTTCCAGGCTTCTTACAATATCTACAGGACCGTCAGTTTTCTGAAGAATACTACCTTCGCGGGGCGGGCGATCCTGGGCGTCGGTCACGTATTTTCGAACGCGGACAGATTCACGAACACGGCGTTCCCCGAGTTGAACGGCAGTCTCCCGATCAGCGAACGGTTCTTTGCCGGGGGCGGCAACAGCATTCGCGGTTTCGATTTCGAAGAGGCGGGCCCGCGTGTGGTCATCGTTCCGCAGGGTATATTCCGGCGTCAGAACGGCGATCCGGTATTTCTCGATCCGTTCACGGTGCCGTTCGGCGGAAACGGTCTCGCCGTCGTCAATCTCGAAGCGCGGATCCCGCTGACCCGCTCGATAAGAGCGGTCCCGTTCTATGATGGCGGAAACGTTTTTAAGAGTCCGGGTGAGATCTTCGATCCTGCGGACGCCGATCCGAATAATGTAAACGCTCAAAACCTGCGAGCCGTCTGGTCGCATACGGTAGGTTTGGGCTTTCGCATCAAGACCCCGATCGGCGGCGAGTTCGCAGTCGACTATGGACATCTTCTGAATCCGCCGCGATTTGTGATCCCGCAGGTCAATGCTCCGAACGCGATCTATCAACTCCGCCGTGATCAGATCCATTTCCGATTCTCGCAGGCCTTCTAAAAAAGTTTGGGCTCGATGCATACCGGCGGATTCACAATACCGGTACGCATCGAGCCCCTAACAAGAAACGGGCTCACCAAACCGTCTCTCGTTAATTTACGGCTGTCGACGAGACAATGTGGGTCTCGTCAACCTCCAAGATCAATCCTTCACCGGTGACTGCCTTTACCTTCGCGAAGTCGACGATCTCCTCGGGCAGGCTGACCACCGGTCTCGATGCCGGCTGCTTGTCGGTCGCGGCGGCGTTCTTCTTTCGGTGAAAGCTCTTCGTCAGGTACATGGCCTTGTCGGCGGAGATGATGATCTGGTCGAAGTTTTCGCCGTGGATCGGGTAACAGGCTGTGCCGATGCTGACGCCGACGCGTGCGATCCCGCTCTCGCCCATCGAAAGTGTGAAATTGACGACGGCATCCTCGATCCGGCGTGCAAGCTCGAGGACGTCGTTGCTGTCGGTATCCGGAACGATCGCGACAAACTCGTCACCGCCGTAGCGTGCGAGAAAATCGTATTCGCGTAACTGGGTCTTGATTACGCCACCGATCTCTTTCAGCATCTTGTCGCCGGCCTTGTGACCGTACGTGTCGTTGACCGCCTTGAAGCCATCGAGATCGAGCACCAGAAGCTGGAAGCTCGACTGGTTCCGGCTCGCGCGTTTGACCTCGCGGTCGAAATGCATCTGCAGGCTCCGTGCGTTGGGAAGCCCGGTCATCGGATCCGTGAGGGCATAGTTCTCCGTCACGGCGTGCTCAAGTGATTTGCCGATCGCGTCCGCCGCGATGCGCGAGACCGTTTCGAGCAGGCGTAGATGCTCTTCCTGATAGCTCTGCAGCTCGCGCGAATAGAGCGATATTGCGCCGATCAGCTTGTCGTTTGCTATCAGCGGAAGCGAGGCCATCGCACGGTAATCTTTCCAGAAGTCCGTGACCGAGAACTTGAAGTCCTCATCCGGGTCGGCATTTTCCGCGGGGAGGCCGGTCTTGAGAACATTGCCGGTTGCTCCTTCACCGATCGAGATTCGTTTTCCAAGGAGAATCTCCTTATTGTCACCTTCGACACAGGCGGCGAAAGCCGTTTCGTTCGCATCGTCGAGAAGATAAACAACCGAGGTTTCAAACGGCACGAGTTCGCGGATCTTATCGGTAAACAGAAGCAGCACCTCATCGAGATCGAGTGCCGAGCTGAATTCCCTCGCGAGCGAATAGAGCGTGAACACTTCGCGGTTGGCACGTTTGATCTGTTCGACGTAACTGGGATTCACCGCGAGGTCGGCAGCGTTTACCCGGTTGCGATCCGTCTCGTAATTGAGCTGCTGGGCGTTGATCTCCGTTTCAAAGATCTTAAGGTTACGAAGGAATAGGTCGACGAGCTTCGGGTCAAACTGCGAGCCCGCCCGAGCACGTAAGAATATACAGGCTTCGTCCTTTGATACCGCCGGCCGATAAGGTCTTGCGCCTCGCAACGTATCGTACGCGTCGGCGATTGCCAGGATCCGCGCTGTCAGCGGAATATTCCCTGCCTGCAGCCCGTCGGGATATCCGCTGCCGTCCCAAAACTCATGGTGATATTTCACCGTCGGAACAACGGGATACGGAAAACCGACCTTCTCGAGGATCGACGCTCCGACCAGCGAGTGTGTCTTCGTCTTTTCCATCTCAGCCGGCGTGAGCCGACCTGGCTTGTTGAGAATATGGTCGGGAACGGCGAGCTTTCCGATGTCGTGGAGGAGAGCTCCGGTGCGCAATGCGTTGATGTCGTCTTCGCTGAGGCCAAGAATGTTGCCCAGACCGACTGCGTAGATCTGCGTGCGCCGGACGTGCCCGATGCCAACCTGGTCGCGTGCGTCGATGGCGGTCGCAAGAGCCTCGACCGTTGCCAGGTGGATGCGGCTCGCTTCGGTGATGAGCTTGGTTTTCTGCTCAAGTCTTCGGAGATGGATCTGGTGAGAAAGATGGCCGATGACCGCGAGCGGGATGATGATCAGTCCGAACTCGATACCGAAATGGTTAAAGATAACGAAGATCACGATCGTCGCGATGAGGCTTAAGACGGTTGCTACGGACGGGACAAGAAACAGCCGGTAGGCCATCTTGCGCGCGGCCGCCCTGTAGCTGTTATGTTCCAGAAGATAGAGAAGAGCACACCGCTGAGACAAATGGATCGCAGCCATCACGCACGAAGCCAGGATCGTCTGCGACGGAATCGCAAGCCCGGCAAAGGACAGTACCTGTCCGTTCCCCTGGAAGTACTGGAGAGAGATGTAGAATGCCGAGGCGGAAAAGAATGTCGAGAGGATGTCTGTCGCAACGACCGAAAGGGTGCGTCGCCGCTCTGCGGATCTTGCCGAATACTCGGCCAGCGATGCACAGGTCGCAAGTACGATGCCACCTGCGACACCGAGCCAGATCACGCCCCAGAATCCGAAAACGTCCTTTGCGGAAAACGTAATGTCAGTTCCAGGCAATCTAATCCGGTGCCTGCTGGTAAGAACGGCCACAAAGGCGGACGCGGCGATGACCGCGACGCGAGAGACGGATACGGTAAAGATGTCGACGATAGAAAAACCAAGCACGACCACCCCGGCTGAGACAATGCCCAGCCAAAGCGGTTGCGAGTGCCACGAGTTGTTTGGTGAACTCAGGTTTTTCATTTGTTGGTTGACCTCGGGTAAAGCAGCGGGCCGTGTGAATCCTGACCTGCGGGCTACGCTGGCGACTTGATCGCCGTTAGCCGCATTCCGGCTATACAACCGTTATGCCAAAGGAATATCATTGGAAATACCTGATTAGAATAGAGAGAAGCCCCCGTTTCACCGATTTCGGTTCGGCAAACTGAATGAGCAAAATGACCGACCGCATTCAAAATGACTTGATGTTTGTTTTTCGAGTTCTTGGCCGTTCTGTGCTGATCCTCGCCGTTCTCGCCTCAGCTTCGGTTCACGCACAAGAACCCGATGACGTCGTCCGGATCGACACTGAGCTCGTGTCGTTTGAAGTGGCGGTAACGGACAAGCAGGGTAAGCCAGTCCGGAACCTGCGGCCCGAGGATTTTCGCGTTCTCGAGAATGGGGTCGAGCGGCCGATCGATTTCTTCCAGCCGATCAGGAAGCACGACGACGGGCGACCGCTTTCGGTCGTGTTCGCACTCGATGTTTCCGGGAGCATGACAGACGCCGAGCTACAACGTCTCCGCAGCGCGATGCAGACCTTTGTCGATCGATTAGCCGATTACAACTCATACTTTGCGGTTGTCAGCTTTGCAATGGATGTTCGTACACTTCAGTCGTTCACTAACCGGCGAGATAAGCTGGAGAAGTCTTTCGACAGGCTGGCCCGCGATCAGGACGGACTGTCTACGCACGCGTACGATGCGATCGACGAGTCCGTCCGGCTGATAGCACGGAAATCCCCGAAGGTGATAAAAGGCAAGGTGCCTCGGCGTGCCGTGATACTGGTTAGCGACGGTTTTCCGGTAGGCGATACCGTATCGCCGGAGACCGTCATCGAGCGTGCGAACGAGGCCGAGACAAGCGTCTATTCGGTATTGCTTCCTTCCTTCTCGCGCCTGCAGCCGGACAAACGCCCCGTCATTACCCCGCTTGAGGCGAGCGGCATCATCAACCGCACCGGTGGAAAAAGCTTTTACGCTACGGACCGGTCTTATGACGGGCTATTTCAATCGCTTGCCGAAGACCTTACGGCATCGTATGCGATCGCATTCTATCCGGATCGGGAGCAGCTTCTCGCGGGGCCTACTAAGCGAAGGATAAGTATCGAATCCAAAAACGGATTTACGGTCAGGCAGAACAGGTCGGAGTATGAACTGAAGTAGTCGCGGTTAGTAACGGTCGCTTTCGTAATCGTAGGACTCAAAATCTTCTTCGTCGTCAACGTCTGATTCAGTTTCTTCGTACAGATCCATCTCGA
>CAMLKY010000025.1 GCA_946480545.1 uncultured Acidobacteriota bacterium | reverse complement strand
GCGATCGGCTGCGGTGCCGGCACCGGTTTATTTACGCGCGTTCGTTTCTTTCTGACCACCGGGCGTGACAGTTTGGGCGGATCTTCGTGTTGCTTCACGACGGCCGGGGTCTCGATCTCCTCGGACCTGGCCTCTATCGCAACCGCATCAACTTTCTCGTCGACTGTTGGCTTCTCCGTGATCGGGGCTCCGAGCTCCATCGCGATCGGCTCTACGATCGTCGTCGCGGGAAGCGGGTCGTGCCCGAGCACCGCCTGCACATCCGAGAGTGACGGAATGTCGTCCTCAGGCTGTTCCCACTGGATCCTGGTGGGCTCTTTTGTGACAGCGGCTGACTCATCCGATTCACTCTTGAGCGTTGTCAGAGAGACTTTCTCGGCCATCTTCGCCGTCAGTTCACCCGTCATTTGGTGAAGGCGCTTCTTCAGGGACTTCAAGCGCGAGCGGCGGGACGGTCGTTCGACGGGCATTTCGAGTTCGATGGCATGGTCGGGCTCCGGCTCACTGGTATGCAATGCCGTCTCCTTGAGTGGCTCGATTGGCTGATTGCGTTCCCAATCCTCGATCGAAACACCCTCGGTGTCGATGAACCTCGTTTTCTTCACAACCTCGGGACGTGCGATCGCCGGCCGGATAGCAGGCAGCTCCGGCGGTCGAGCTGCGGCCCGTACCGTACCCGCTGCCGGAGGCGTCGAGTTATGGGTGGCAAGCTGCTCGATGTGGCGCATCTGGCGGCGGTAGACTGGCGCGCATAGGGACGCTTTTGCAGCGCTTCGCCTACCGCATGGGTGACCAACATCCGCAGCTCATACCGATCAACCTCGACCGCGCGCGCGGTTTGATTGCGGTGCTGCTCCATGAGGCCGACGGCCTTTGTCGCCCGGAACGGTGGCTTACCTGTAAGAAGCTCATAGAAAACTATCCCGAGACTGTACACGTCGCTCGTGACGTCTCCGTTTTCCCCGGAGCATTCCTCGGGTGAATAGTACCTGAGAAGGTTGAGGTAGGAATCGATGAGGAACTTGTTCGACAGTACGGCATGCCGTGTCGCTGCGGCCAGGTCCGGGTTCTGTATGCGAGCAGTAACTCCGTGGTTTGAGCGCGACAGGAGGATGTTCTCGGGTGCGATCCCTCCGTGCCTCAGACCTGCACGATGCATTGCATGGAGCGCCTCAGCGACCTGACGGACGATAGCTATCGAGGTGAGCAATTCCGGCGGGCCTACATCGGTAAGAAGATCACGAGCAGTTCGATCGGTGGAAAGCTCCGAGACGACAAAGACATCCCCGCCGTCGACCGTGCCTGCGTCGTAGATGTCCGCGACGTTCGGATGATACAACCCCATTGCCGTCCGGGCTTCGTTAACGAATTTCTCGGATTCCCCGACGGAAAGCGAGAGAAGACGGATGCGGCATTCTTTTCCGGACGCGATCTGCCGTGCGCGGAACGCGTGACCGGCCGGCTCCGTCTCGAGCAAAGACTCAAGCCGATAGCCCTCGATCAACGAAAGATCGCCTTCGCGCAGCAACGTAAGCTGCGGATGATCGTCGTCGCGACACCGATCCGTAGCGTCGTCATAACAGCGGCGACAAACAGCACAAATTTTCACGCCCTACCTCCTTGTTGGGTGCTCGAATGAAGAGGTTACGTTGGTCGATCTCACAGTCTCAAAATGGGACTTCGAAAGACAGGAGAGGTTCAAACAACGCAGCCTGACCTAAAAACTACAAGATCGATGCTGTGGGCTCGATTTTTTTTGTGTTCAACTCTGGGCTAAGGAGAGTTTCGGAGAGAGACACTGCACGGATGTCAAAACTATAGAAAGTTTTTACTATTTCGGAATTGGTTAAGTCAAGGTTTTTTAGTCTTAGCCCAGGCTGGGGCGCAGGCATCACGTGAACGGACTTGAACGCCGGCATCCTGCCTGCACGTCGCGGCAGCGACGTCAAACGATTATGGTTCGCCTCGGTAATCGCTTTTTCGGGCGTCGCCCGCATGGAGGCAGAATGCCTGCGCTCCAGTCCCGCCGTTCGCTCACAGCCACTCAGCCTTCAACTTCGCAAGCGCGAGTTCCTTGTGTTTGGCTTCGACCTCGATCCATGGGGCGTGTCGAAAGACCTCGGGCATCGTCAAGATAAGATCGCTGTGAGCGCGGTCGTTGAAATGCGTTCGGCCGTTCGAGATGTGGACCATTTGATTTGCGGGATCCACCCAGGTTTCGCGAGCCGCCCAGAACATCTGCGCGATCGACGGGTGATCGAAGCTGTCGAGGCTCTCGTGACAAACGTGATGATGAGCGTCAAACACCATAGGGACGCCGGCCCGCATGCAGATCTGCAAGATCTCGTCTGAGCTATACGAGTATTCGTCGTTTTCCAGGACAAGCCGGTTCCGAATTGCCTCCGGCAGCTCGGCGATCGTCGCGGCCAGCTTGTCCGCACGATTGGCCTTGCCCCCGTGAATGGTCATCGCCGCCCACTCCGAACGCGGCTGGCCAAGCATGTCCATAGTGTTCGCGTGCATCGTGAGGATCTTGATGCTGTTTGCGATAACAGTTTCAGAATCGGAGCTAAGAACGACGAACTGATCGGGATGCAGGACAAGACGAAGCCCGGCGCTGCTGGCACGGAGGCCGATCTCCGCAAGCCGGTCTGACATCGTGCTCAGTATCGCCAACCCGTACGGCTCGTCTGAGAACGGATAAAGCTGAGACGTCATCCGGTACAGCTTTATACCGTTTTCGAGACAAAACGAGATCGCAGCTTCCAGGCGGTTCGTGTTTTCGGTATAGAGCTCGCGAAGGACCTGTTCACGACCTGCTTCGTCGAAAGTGAGCAGCCGTTTCCGTGTGATGGTCTTGTACCGCACCGAATCCGAAACGGTGATACAAACAAGACCGAGGTTATTTTTGATCCGCTGCGGCTCAGGCTTCATGTATCTGAGACGCGAATGATCGTGCGATGGCTGCTAGAGAGTTTGCATGATGGCGCGATCGACATCTATTTCTCCAATGCATTAAAAATAAATTGGAACGTCCCGAATGTCTGGCCGCGGTGCTGCGGGCGAAACCCAAAGAGAACGATCTTTCCTTTTCCGAATTCAACTTCCGCAAGCGCCGTCTTTCCGTTTAGCCGATTTTCCCCAAGCATCCAGCCCGACATCAACGCGTCTCTGTCGGCATACCGGGCGATGCGGGTCACACGGGCGTCGGCGGCGATCTCGTACGCCGAGCTCGAAATAAAGTAGGCGGGCGTCTCTTCGAGCATGCCTCGGGAATACGGGTGACGCGTATCGACCGTAAGTTTGACGATCGAACCCGGGTTGTAGAATTGATTTCGCGGAAGGCCGGCGAGCACATTTTTCAGTGGCAGATTGAACCGCTTTATAGCCAGTTCGCACGAGTCGTCAAAGCAGATCAACTTCCCGCCCGCTTCAACGAACTTCTTCAAATTCTCAACGCCGGCCTCGCCGATTCCCCCTGCAAATTCGTCGGGGTATCGCTGCGCACTTAAACCGTTGACGATCGTGTTTTCACTGTCGGCCGCCAGCACTATCACGTCGTAGTCGAGCTTGCCGGTACGGAAGTCTTCATTCGAAACCGAGCTATACGCGATCTTGTTCGTGTCGAACACAAGCCGGGTCCAACCTTCGTCCATCGAAGACGTGTACGGCTTATAGAGTCCGATCCTGGGATCGGTCCGAAGTATGCTGTTCACACGGTTCGGGAATGGCGTGCCGGTCTGGTCAAGATTCAAGACCGATCTCGCCTGGTTAATGAACTCGACTCTCTTGACCGTTCCCCGAAACTTCTCGAGATCGCGAATCTCCCAAACCTCGTACGCTTCGACGCCCATCTGCAGCGGCAGCGTCCACCCGGCGACGTCGTACGGGGCCTCGGCCTCGCCTTTTTCGTTCACGCGATTGGGATAAACCTGGCGCTCGAACAGCGAGAGCACGTTGTTCTTCTGGGGCTGGTTCAGGAACACGAGAAAACTCCCGAGCGGTATCTCGTGAAACTGCTCGGTCGGGCTGTGCTTTACCCACAACTCGTTTCTCATCTCATGCACCTCGATGCCCTGCCACATGAGGATCTCGATAAGCCGAGCGACCGTTTCTGCCCGCGGCTGACCCGCCAGGATGACGTAGGCCTGAGGCACCGACGCGTCGGGCTTCAGGCTGGCATTGTTGAGGTCATAGAAGTTCTTGAGATAGCGCGCCCGGTATTTGGCGGCGAGCGACAACAGAGCCCGGCTCGCCGTCATCTCGATCTCCGCGATATCGCGCGGCCGCCAGACTCCGCCTTCCCACGCGTCGGGATGCGCCGTGTCGGTCGCCAGCGGCGAAGCAAGGCCACGCGAGGGACGCGCACGCTGCATCTGCTCCCTGGTGATCGTAGCCGGGGACATCAGATCCGCACTCGCCGCTTCGGACAAGATCCCGATCGAGTTGTGATAGTAGGGTGCCGATCGAAAACCGCCGTGCCACCAGGTGTCGAACGTCGTGTTGGTCGCAACGCCGGCGATGTTCTTCGCCTGCAGATCGGCTGCCATTTTGTATCCGATCAATCCGACCTCGCGCAGGACCGATGGCGGGATCCGCGGGTTGGGTGGGTCATAGAATGGCGGAATGACAAATCGGGCGCCGTTCTGCCCCATCTGATGAACGTCGTAGACGATCTGCGGAAACCATTCCTGCCAGAAGAGTTTGGTGATCGCACGAGTCTCGGCCAGGTTCAACATGAACCAGTCACGATTGTTGTCATGGCCCGCGTAATGGTGATACAGCTCGGGCGGGGAGGTGCCCTCCGACTTGGTCCCGAGCGTTTTCCGATACCAGTTCGCAACGATGTCGATGCCATCGGGATTCGAAGACGGGATCAGCATCAGAATAGTGTTCGCTAGTATCTCTTTCGTATCGTCGTCATTCGAGGTCGCGAGCTCGTACGCGAGGTTCATCGACATCTGCGACGCGACGATCTCCGTCGAATGTATCGAGCACGAGATCGAAACGATCGTCTTCCCGTTGCGAACAAGCTGCTCCAGCTCGTTCGCATCCCTGATCGTGCGCGGATCGGCGAGCCTGGCGCTGATCTGTCGATACCGGTCGAGGTTCCGAATGTTCTCCGCCGATGAGATGAACGCAACGATGAGCGGTTTCCCGAGCGTCGTCTTGCCGATCTCGCGCACCGCGACCCGATTGCTTGCGAGATCCAATCTCGAAAAATAATTTCTGATCTGCGTCCAGTCGGCGATGGTCTTATCGTCTGTCGGACGGAATCCGAGGAACGCCTGCGGCGAGGGAATCTGAGCGACAATCTGCGATACGAGTACGAAAAAGAAGACCGGAACCATGAAGGCACACGAGATCCCACGAAAATAATTTCGTGTCAGTTCGTGTTGTTTCGTGGTTCCAGATTTCTTACTATTCGAGAAACCGTTAACCAGTCTATGTCGGCTCAATTGCAGCACCCCTCTGACGAAGCAATAGCGAAGAATCAAAAACTGACATTTGCTGTTCAGAAGTCTAACAAATCGCGGATTGCCGGAAAACTTCGTTACTGGTGGTGCTGGTTTAGCGCGGCAGCGATGCTCCTGTTTGTCGGCGCACCGGGTTTGATCTTTTGCTGGATCGTAAACCGACGCTTATGGATGTACCCCATCGCGCTTTGGGGCGCCGAGACGTGGCTGGCCGCATGCGGAGCGCGTGTGAAGGTCAGCGGGCTCGAAAACCTCGAGCCCGGCCGCTCGTATGTCTTCGCGTCGAACCATCGATCGTATCTCGATACGGCGGCGCTGTTTCGATACGTCGGAAAACGCATCGGGCTTGTTGCGAAAAAGGAGTTGCTAAAAGCGCCGATCCTCGGTCAGGGAATGGGATTCGTGAATATCATCGCGATCGACCGTTCCAATCCCGAACGCGCTCGTCATTCGATGGAGAAAGCTCGTTCGGTGATGGAGTCGGGTTATTCGTTCGGCGTTTTCGTCGAGGGTACACGGGCCATGCCCGGCGAGCTCCTCCCGTTCAAGAAAGGCGCATTCCATCTCGCACTTCAGACCGATGCGCCGATCGTCCCTGTCGCAATACGCAACACAGACTGGATGATGGGCAAGCGAACCGGAGTTCTATATCCAGGCGAGATCGTGATGACGATCATGTCCCCGATCGAAACGCGCGGGCGGGATTTGATGGAGATATTGCAGGAGACGAGGGGCGCTATTGTAGGGTGTCTGAGAAGGGGCGAAGCAGAGGAGATAAGGAGAGCGAGGGTAAAATAATATCCCAAAGCTTCGTTGGAATTTTCTGTCCGACGCGGCTACCTTCAGCGAACTCTGGGAAGAGAATTGTTCGCAACGTATGACGAAGTAATCGCCATGCTGGTCTCAATGATAAATAATCCAAGGATCTGGGTTCTTTCTTCCGGGCAAAATAAGAGGGGACGCAGGTAACTGCTCTCCCCTTCTTCCTTTCGCCCTTTCTCCCCTCTTTCCGCTACGGTTTCTTCGCGGGTGCCGGTGGAGTCGGTGTGACGGGGACGTCCTCATCCTCATCGATGATCCTGATATCCGTGCGGCCTACGCCGTACTCGGAATACTTCACGCGAACGCGCATCTTCACGACCTGACCGTTGTCGAAAACAAGTTCATCATCTGACGAAGTAAACGACGGGAACCAGTATTTTCCGTCGATGTTCTCGCGCCATGTCTCCATCGTGGCAAAGCGCTCCTTTCCTTCGGGCACGCCTTTGCCCTTTGACTTCACGATCAGCAGGTCCTGGTCATCGACCCAAATGCGTCCCAGAAAGAGTCGCTGCGTGTTCTTGTCCCACTTCGGCATCACCTTCGGAGCGACATCGAAGACGTAAAGGTCCAGCTCGTCGATCTTCTCTTTGCCAACGTACGTGAATTTGTACTTGTCGATCGTTGCGGGTTCGATGAATATTTCAGTCAGCGTCGGTACCGGGGCGTGCAGGATCTTCTCAACCCGCTTACCCTCGCTATCGAAAGTCAGAAACGAATCAAGCCGAAACGTTCCCGTGATCTGACCACCCATACCGACAGTCTGAATGGTCGCGCTGCGTTTGAATGCGTAGACATTCAATGCCTGCCGAAACAGCTTCTCGTTGTTGGTGAACTTCGAAACGATCTTATCGATCTCGGCCTGGCTCAGCTCGGGCCTCGTGAGTCCGCTCGTCTGTGCCAAAGCCGTCGATACGGCCAGTCCCACAACGAGCAGGAAACCTGTTAGTAGCTTTTTCATCTTTATCCAGGAAAGCCGTCCGGCGACGACAGCAAGCTAAAATCGAGAACAAATGAATAGATGCCGCTCGAAGGGCTAAAGTTGACAGGCTTTACCGCCATTTACCAAAGAGTATGAACGGAGCCCAATAGTAAGGGTGAGCATAGGGAGCCTTCGGATCGACGGTGAACGGCGTGCCGGACTTTGCGCCGATCGTTAGCCTCTCGGAACGAGCACGCTCCGGGCCGGTGCCGCCCTGACCACGCATCAGCTTTAGTTGGGCCTGCCGGATCGATTCCGCCTTCGTCTCATTTCCGTTTGAAAAACGTCGGTAAAATTCCACCATAAAATCGCGGGTCGAGGTATCCGCAACCGGCCAGAGAGTCGCCAGCACTGATCGAGCGCCCCTTTTCTGTGCGACTGCACCGAAGCCCTCGATCTCGACGCCATTGGCCTTTTCGCCCCCGGGCGTCGCCGTGTCACATGCCGACAGTGCCAGCAATTCGACGCCATTCAGCGACAGGCCGTTGAGCTTGCTAACCGTGAAATGCCTGTCCGCTCCGCCGCCCAGAAGAAGGAACGAGTCGTTATCGTTACCCGGAACCAGCTTGAAATGACTTGCGAGGTGGACGACCGAATAGCGTCCAAGAGCCGAACGAAATGCGGCCTCGTCGAACTTTTCATCCAGCAGCTTCTGTCCCGGGATCACGCCTGCGGTGCAGACCGGCTTGGCCGAGACCGTCTTCGTCACGGGATCCGTGACTATGCAATCGAGCTCATCGGGAACCGCGGCCAGCGGTGCGCAGCCCCCGCTCCCCGCGGAAACTCCGGCAGCAAATGCCTTCTTGGGTCCCGCGACAGGTGCGGCCAATAAACGGTCACGACTCGCCAACGTAATGACCGCATTTGCGAACCGCTCCGCCAGATACCCCTTCTGTTTGTCCCATACCGCTGCCATCGGTAAGTAGCGAAGCGTGCCGTCGAGGCTCCACACGATCGTATCGGCCTTGATTCCGGCGAGGTCTTCTTCGATCGGCTTTAGCAGGATGTCGTAGATCTTTTGACCGGCGGGCCGCGGGTCGAGTGGCTGCCCGCTAGCCGGACTCGTGAGTGCAGTGCGAAACTCGGCCACGATCTTGTTCAGTTCCGCCTCCGAGATATTGACCGTGTGTGCCCGTTGTACGTTCGCGGTGGTAACGATTATGTTCAAGCGCTTGTCCCCGGCGATCGTCGAGACGACGGCGGTGCGGTCGGCTTTCATCTCGCGAAGCGTTTCTTGCAAAGACGAATCGACCTGCGCAACGTCCTTTGATTTCGCGGACTTCGCAAAATCGATTTTCAACTGGTCGAGATATTTCTGAAATACGAGTATCGCGTCGGTTCGCAGACGGTCCAGCTCGTCGAGCCGTGCCTGCTTCGGGAATTGCCCCTCGGGATATTCCAACCGCTCGCGGTCCAACTCTCCATACTCGTGAGCGATCGCCGTGATCCGATCGGCTATCTTTTCGTATCCCGCGATCGCCGCCCTTTCGCTTTCGTTCAGCGTCGCGGTCTGAAGAAGGCTCTTCGCGACCGTGTCGTTACGACGATGGAACCCGAAGGCCTCTTCCTCTTTGAGCATCCCGAGCACTTCCTCCGCCTCGGCGATCCGTCCGAGACCGATCAGCAAGTCGGCAACGTCTCGATAGGTCTCCTCGATCGTCCCGAGATAACGCTTTCGCGATTCGTCATCCATCCCGCGGATCGACGACCGAAGCGACTGGTAAATGTTGATAGATTGTTTCCCGTACAGCGCGGCGAGTCGCTTGTTGCCGAGCCCGTCCCAGGCATTCATCAGGTTGCTGATCGTTATGGCCTCGCCTTCGCGGTCGGCGACGAAGCGCCGGAGCGGCAATGCCTGATAGTAGTATTCGATCGCCTTCGCGCGATCATCCGGATCGTAGCTCCATCCGAGGTTGTGCAGGGCATACGCTTCGATGTTCCGATCCCCCAGCTCCCTACCGATCGCGAGAGCCCTGGTCTGAAATTCACGTCCCTTTTCCTTCTGACCGATCTTGTCGTAAAGGTGCCCGATGTTGATCAGCGATACTGCCTCGCCCTCACGGTCGTCGATCTCGCGGCGGTAGTTGAGTGAGAGCTGGTAGTATTCGAGCGCCTCCGCGGTGTTACCCGCATCCATCATGATCGTGCCGATGTTGCTGAACGTGCCGGCTAGGCTCTTCTTGTCGATCGGGTCCCGGGCGATCTCGATCGCCTTAAGGTAGAGCTGCAGTGCGCCCTTGGGGTCGCCGAGCTCGGTCTGCACACTCGCGAGATTGTGAAGTATCGTGCCCTCGACTCGTTTGTCGCCTAGGTCTCGGGCGAGCTTGAGGGCCTGATTCAGGTGCGAAAGCGCCTTTTCATATTCGCCCGTCGATCCATAGTAGACGCCAATGTCGCCGAGCTCTTTCAGCTCACCGTCCTTGTCACCAAGCTTTCGGTATATCGCGATGGCCTGAGAGGAGTACTCGATCGCCTTTCGGCGATCTCCGAGGCTGTCGTGCGCGCTTGCGAGGAAGCCGAGCGATATGGCCTCGCCACCTTTGTTGCCCATCTCGCGCCGGATCGCGAGCGCCCGCTCGAAGTACGCGATCGCCTTCCGAGTCTCGCCAAGACGCAACAGAACCACGCCGATGTTGTTGATGGTGATCGCATGATTGACCTTTTCGCCGATCTCGGCGTTTATAGCTGCCGAGCGCTCGAAGAACTCGATGGCACGGCGTCTTTCGCCGATGTCCTCAGACTCCTCGCCGGCAATGTTCAATGAAAGCGCCTGCTCGCGACGGCTCCCTATCGAACCGAATATCTCGGCCGCCTCGACGAATTTGGATATCGCCTGGCGGCGCTCAGCCGGTGACTCCCCTTCTGAGAGCGCGGCGGCTTCTTTGAAGATCGCTTCCGCCTGAGCCTGCTTTTTGGAAATGTCGGAGGGGGGACGTTGTGACAGAATCGCAACCGGCTGGTTGGCAATAGAAAAGAACACCAGCAGGGCAACAATCAGATTGGGTCGGCAAAACACCTTCATGCTTTTTCGACTTGCCGGATGAAGTGGGTGGGTGCCGAAGAGCATACCACACCCGATCGCCGGAGCGTCCGCATGAAGTGCCGGAATGGGGAGGTTTGGTTTCAACTATTGCTTTGCGAGCTTGGCGAGCTTTGCATGCGACTGATTTTTCACGCAGAGCTCGCCAAGCTCGCAAAGGCGGCGCTACGGGTTGGAATACTCCGATTTCACCTGCCGAGACGCCGAGACGCAGAGAAAGAATAAACACTTCCTCTGCGTCTCGGCGGTTAGAAATTACTTTCCTAGTCTACGAACTCGACGTCCACCTGATGCGGGATGATCCCGGCTTCGAAGCCCTCGGTCAGCAGGCGACGAACACCTTCTTTTCCCCGCTCACCGTAATCGAGCGTAAGTTCGTTCACCCACATCGCGACGAACCGGTCGGCGACCTCGGGCGACATGTCGCGTGCGAACTGCATCGCGTACTGCAGTGCGTCTTCCCGGTTCTCCATCGAATACAGGATGCTTCGGTGCAGGTGACGTGAAACTTGTTTCATGAGGTCCTCGCCGAGATCACGCTTTATCGCGTTACCCCCCATAGGCAGCGGGAGTCCGGTCCGTTCGTGCCACCATTCTCCGAGATCGAGCACCTTGTCGAGTCCCAGTTCTTTGTAGAATAGCTGCCCCTCGTGGATCAACAGACCCGCATCGACCTCACCTTTCTGTACCGCAGCTATGATCTGATCGAACGGCCGGACGACGTATTCGAACTTTGGATTGAAAAGTCGCAACGCGAGAAATGCGCTCGTAAGCTCGCCCGGGACGGCGATCTTCATATCCGCGATCTCGTCGGGATTACGTGGCTCTTTCGCGACGACGATCGGTCCATATTTGTCGCCGATGCTCGCACCGTGCGGCAGCAGCGCGTACTTATCAGAGACGTATGCGTAAGCGTGAAACGAGATCGCAGTGACGTCATAGACGCCGTTTCGGGCGTCCTCGTTCAATGTCTGGATGTCTCGAAGGGTGTGTTCGAACTTGATGCCGTCGGTCTCGAGCTTGTTCGTTGCAAGCCCGTAGAACATAAAAGCGTCGTCCGAGTCGGGCGAGTGCGCAACGGTTATCGTGCGCGGTTCGGGAGTTGTTTCCGTAGCTGTTTCCATACTTCAGTACTGCTTGTAATAAATATTGGTGTCGTAGAGAATCTTGATTCTATCGTTTTCAGAGTGTTTGGCAAACAGCTCTTTCAGCTCATTTTCGAGCGATGGAAACCGCGCGTCGTCTTCAGCGGGCATATACGACGAAGAGAGGAGCCGGCCGCGGACACCCGCGAAATCGAAGACCTGCTCATTCGGATAACACGCTTTCGCGTACCCCGTCTCGAAAAACGCTCCGAGCTTTTGCTGGTCGATGTTCTCGTGCCGGACCTTCTGATAATCGTCGGCGTACTTGAGCAACAGCTTTTCGTAGTCTTTCAGGAATTCGGTCGTCCCTAACTGC
>CAMLKY010000024.1 GCA_946480545.1 uncultured Acidobacteriota bacterium | reverse complement strand
CGGTTCAGGCTGCGTATGTGTCTCGGTTAGATCGTCCATCAGGATGTGCGATCGTCCGCCCTTCTCATCGAACGCCGCATCGTAGCAGCGGATCAATGGCGGACAATCGATCTCGAGTGCCGCGGTTCGGTAGAACTCGACTTCCTTCCCCTCGACGTCCGCATCCGGTGCATCGCAATTACTTAATTTCAGAAAGACTGAATGCGGAGCGTCACTCGGGCTCGCGTAATGCAGACGAAGGCGGGCGACCGTCGAGATCGGGAGCTTCTTCGTGAGAAGAAGATCAAAACACTGGACATCGTCGTCGAACCCGTTCTCGCGAAACACCGACGTCAGCCACGAGCATGTGACCTCGCCGGGATCCGTTATGACGAATTTTCGTTTCGAAGAGTTGATATGTAGAAAAACGCGGGAACAACCGAAATTGTTCCCGCGCATTATTGCTGTTCGAAGTAGTCGATCAATTATTCGGTAGCCCGAAGTTGATCGGTGTCCCGCTCGTTGTTGCAACAACGCCGAGGAAGTACCTACGGTGATACCACCGGCCGGTCGAAGGACGGTAAATAAGCGGATGAGCGATCTCACCGCGTTCGAGGAACAGCACTGGGACGTCGCCGGTGGTTCCCCAGAGAATGACCTGGTAGGCGCCGTTTGTGCTCCGCAGCATATGCCATTCGCCTGCGCGAAAGACGGTCAGGTCGGCACGGCCGTCACCGTCATAGTCACCGGGCATCGGAATGTCGCCGGTCGTACCCCAGTGGAAGATCCCGTAACTCGAATCGGAGCTGCGTACGAAATACCAGTCGCCGGTCGATGGACGGAAAACGCCGATGTCGGTCTTGCCGTCGCCATCGTAGTCGGCAGGAACCGGACGGTCGCCGTCGGATCCCCAGTGCAATGCCGCGAACTGCTGCGTCTCGGTATACCAGATGTACCAGTTACCATCGCTCGGGCGAAACACCGCGATGTCGGTTTTTCCACCGCCGTCATAGTCGTTCGGGATCGGAATATCGCCCGGCAATCCGAACCGGAATACGAACCATGAGTCGTTCGAGCTTAGATAGATGTACCAGTTGCCCTCGCCGTTGCGGTAGACCGAGTAGTCAGTCTTGCTATCGCCGTCGAAATCACCGGGTGCAGGGACATCCCCTAGTGACGCGGAGCCCCAAGTGAACGACCGGGTGCTCAGAACACCGTTCGACGGCCAGTTACCGTTGGCACTCAACCACTCGCCGGTCGCGCCGTTCCAAGTCGCGATGTCGTAGGGCGGGGCCGAATCGAAATTCATAGCCTGGGTGGACCCGACCGGATGACAAACGTTGGTGTAAATCGCGACGACCTCTTCGTTGAAGGTGTTTTTGGTTTCGTGACTGCTGTCCCAGAGATCATCCTTGCCGTCGGCATTGAAATCCGAAAGGACGAACTGGTATTGAGCCTGCATGAACCGCCGCGGATAATGTGTTCGCGTGAACCCGCCGGACGAATTATTTACGAACACCTCATACTCCTGATTGAGTATGTTGACGATGTCCGGACGGTTATCGCCATTGAGTTCAGCGACGCGTATGAATCCGACGGTCGGATTAGCTATTAGCGCGTGCGACTCGGGCACAAAGGAACCGTCGGTTTGGCCGTAATAGATGACGAATTGGGGTCCGCCCAAAGCCAGTATGTCGTCGCGGCCATCTAGGTTGAAGTCGTAAGAGTTGACGCCGACGTTCGACCCGATCATCGTCTGTGGCGCGCCGAGCACGAACGTGCCGTCGCCGTTCCCCTTGAGCATTCGAATACGGCGTTCGGGGGAGGTAAGACTCTGGTACGCGATATCGATTTTTCCATCGCCGTTGAAATCGCCGGCAGACTTGACCGAGTTGTCGACCTCGTTCTCTGGCGTCTGAGCAAGGACGGTCACGAACGGTCCGAACGATCCGTCGACGTTCTGCAGCGCGTAATTGATAGAGTCGCTCGGGCCGCTGAAGTCTTCCATGTAGTAAAGCCAGTCGAGCCGTTGATCGCCGTTCACGTCCTCGTACCCGATATGGCGTGCAAACATATTGTCGCTGCCAGGTTCATTTGTCGGGGTAAGCGCCTGAAGTGTGTTGTTACCGAGGTTGCGATGTATCCGCTTCACACGCGTGCCTGATTGGAGAATGGTCACAAGCAGATCGATCAGGCCATCACCATCGAAGTCGCGGACGACGGGGCTTACCGTTCCCGTATGAGCTCCGGAGGCGAGACCTGTCGCATAGACGATCGGCGCGTCCCAGTTCCAGTACCCGGTCGCGAGTGCAGGGTAGATGACGATCTCCACCGCTCCGTTAACCTGGGTCTGCCGGAAATTCCAAAAATCGAGACGCCCGTCTCCGGTCCAGTCGTGAAGAACGAACGGGCTTCCAAAAAAGTTACCCGGCGCGATCTTACCGACCGCCCGATATCCGGGTTTAAAGTACGTTCCGCACTGCGCGTTCGCATCAACGGAGAACGAAACGACTGTTACGAGAGCAAATATAATGAGGAGAAAGGTGGCTTTCATGGTCCTGTACATCAACACTCCTTCCGAAAAAAACTCTGTCGATTCTAGCATTAGTGGAGATTCTGCGTGAAGGCTGGCACGGCCTCGATCAGGCGCTGAGAGAGACGGAAATCCGACGGGCCCGCGTTCAAGTTTACGTACGCCTGTGGCGTAGGTTTCAGGACTCTGGCGCATTTCGCTGCGCCGGTCCGAAAATAATTCTTGACATGCTACGTTTGTAGCAGTATGCTGCGTCCGTAGCATCAAGTTCGAAACTGCAATGACACAGACACAACCAGAAAAACTTTCGCGTCGCGAGCGGGAGATCATGAACGTACTATACGCTGCCGGTGGGCGAGCGTCGGCTGAAGATATCCGCCAGGGTCTTAGCGATCCGCCGAGTTACTCTGCTGTGCGCGCGATGCTGGTCAAGCTCGAGGCAAAGGGCTATGTGCAGCATACCGAAGAGGGCTTGAAGTACGTGTACACCCCGACGGAATCACAGACCACCGCGCGGCGAAGGGCTCTCGACCAACTTGTCGAGGTGTTTTTCGGCGGCTCTCCC
Organism: uncultured Acidobacteriota bacterium; assembly: GCA_946480545.1. The sequence continues at coordinate 8,794 of CAMLKY010000024.1, read as the reverse complement.
GGCCAGACCGTGGCCGCACTGTTGAAGAGGGAAAAATGGACCAACGAGGAGTTGGATGAGCTGCGTGCGGAGATCGAAGCCGCGCGCACTAAAAGGAGTAAATCATGAGATCGTTTGTTACGGAGTTTGTATTTGTATTGAGTGGTTCAGTCGGTTTGTCGATTCTCGCGAAGGCGACGATCATCCTTCTTCTCGGTTTGGTCGCGGGAGCCCTGGCATCGCGGACGCAGGCGTCGGTTCGTCACCTGGTTTTCGCAACCACATTCGCAGCGGTGCTCGCACTGCCGATTGTCGTGTTTGGCATTCCAGAACTACCGGTGGAGTTTGCGGCGGTTTCGGAAAGTGAAATGCAACAGCCGCTCGCTACCATGCCCGCAGCGTCATCTACAACAGTTACTACGGCAGCTGGCGCGGCAACACGCGAAGCCTCGACCACGGCATCGTGGTCTATGCCGTCACTCGGCACGATCGTTTTTGCAATCTGGGGAGCGGGCGCGGTTCTGCTATTGCTTTCGCTCGTCGTCGATCTGCTGCGAGTTCGAAATCTCAGGCGAGACGGTATCCCGTCTGAACAGCTACGAGCCCGCGTTGACCGTCTTGTCATGGACGCCGGCGCAAAGCCCGTCGACGTGATGCTGCACGAGAAAATACAGGCACCGGTGACGTTCGGGTTTTTCCGCCCGGTGATCATGCTTCCATCCACCGCCGAGAGCTGGGATGACGCAGATCTCGAGCGGGCACTCGTTCATGAGCTTGAGCATATCCGACGTGGGGACTGGGCCACCCAGTTGGCGGCGCGAACGGCGTGTGCCTTTTACTGGTTCCATCCGCTGATCTGGATGACGTGGCGGAAGCTCTGCCTCGAGGCCGAACGGGCTTGTGACGATGCCGTCGTGCGGACCGCAGGCAATACGGATTACGCCGAGCAGCTCGTCTCGTTGTCTCGCCAGCTAAGGGCGGGTCGCGGTCAGCCGGTTCTCGGCATGGCGAAACGAAGCGACCTTGCACGCCGCGTTTCCTCGGTGCTCGATACCACTCGGCAGAGAGGCCGCGCCGGACTCGCGGCTGCGGCGGTGTCTATCTTCATTGGCTCATTCGTCGTGATCGCGATCGGGCCGCTTCGTGCGGTCGCCCAGGTCGCAACTAAACCGTCGACAGAGAAACAGGCCGTGATCGTCAATGAGATAACGAACGACGACGATGACGATATCAAAGGAAATCCGCTGGACGTGGCTCTGTTCAAAGCCGCCGAGCGAAACGGGATCGAACGCGCCCGGCAGTTGATCGAACAGGGAGCGAATGTGAACGTTGTTCTGCAAGGCGATGGCACTCCCCTGATCGCGGCGGCGCGTGAGGGCCATGTAGAAATGGTCCGTGTGCTGCTCGACGCCGGAGCGAAACCGAACGTCGCCGTTAGCGGAGACGGAATGGCGCTTCAAAATGCAGCTCAGAAAGGTCATCGAGAGGTCGTCAATCTGCTGCTTGATCGTGGAGCCGACATCGACGCGGGTATCGAGGGTGACGGCAACGCTCTGATCATGGCTTCGGGTGCAGGTCACGCGGACATCGTGACGTTGCTGCTCGATCGCGGTGCGAACATTCACAAGGTCGTCGCGGGCGATGAGAATCCGATCATCAAGGCGTGCGAGACCGGGAAACTCGAGATCGTCAAACTACTGGTCGCGAGAGGTGCGGACGTCAACTCAAGCGTGCGTGTCGAATTCGGCAGGGGCGCGAATAGAGTCGAGGAGATCCGCACGCCTCTAAGCCAGGCTCGAAAGCATGGGCATACTGCGGTCGTTGAGTACCTGCTATCAGCCGGTGCAAGACAGTAACGCGCATTTTAGATTTGGATCTTAGATTGGCCCGCGAGCGATCGCGGGCTTTTTTTGTCCGCGATTCGATTCGCTATCTGGCTAGAGACCGCGATGAGTACACATACTTTGAAACCTACAAAGAAAACTCTCAAGGGTGTTATGATACCGGCGTTCTGGCCAACTTTCCCCGAACCTGACTCAAAAACGAGGATCATATGAAGAAGTACAAAGCGTTTCTCGTCGCGTTCGTTCTATTGAGTTCGGCCGTCGCTGCGACGGCGCAGGAAGCGAGTGAAGGCTACATCACAACGCCGGATAAGGTGCGGATCTTTTACAAGATTGAGGGGACGGGGCCAGAGACGCTCGTGATGGTGCATGGCGGGCCGGGGAATACTTTGGAATCGATCCGTGCCGATCTCACGCCGCTTGCGAAGAACCGCCGTGTGATCTATTACGACCAGCGCGGCCAGGGCCGTTCGCAACTGATCAAAGACGGCAGCAAACTCGGCTACGAGAATCATGTCGCGGACCTCGAAGCTGTCCGGCAGCATTTCAAGCTCGAAAAAATGACGTTGTTCGGAAACTCGTGGGGCGGGCTGCTCGCCTCATTGTATGCAGTTGCACATCCCGATCGCATCGAGCGGATGGTGCTTCATCATCCGGCCGCGCCGGCGCACTGGTTTATGGATGAGATGCAGGATGTGATCTCGATGCGGATGAACAAAATTTACAAGCCGGAGCAGTTGGAACGGGTGAGGAGCAGCGAGAGATCAGAGAACTGGCTTAAGGCAACCGACCCGCTGCCGATTTGCCGCGAGTTCTACACGATGGTCTTGACCGTGTACACGTACTCGCAGACGCTCAACATCCCGTTCAAAGGCGATGTATGCGCCGGCCCGATCGAGACCCTCCGCCAGCAGCGTGCGGTAAACGCCCAGGCGTGGCGAAGCTTGGGTCAGTTTGACCTGACACCGAAGCTCCCGGCGGTGAAAGCTCCGGTTCTGGTAATACACGGTGCGAGTGACGTCATCCCGATTCGGAGCTCAGAGTTCTGGGCATACGGTTACCCGAACGCGCGGTTATTCGTGATTGAAAAGTCCGGACACCTATCCCAAGCCGAGACGCCCGAAATATTGTTTCCGGCGGTTGAGACATTCCTGAAGGGAAGCTTCCCGACCGAGGCGGTGAAAGTAAATCGTAAATGGTGAATCGTAAATCGTGAATCGTGAATCGTGAATCGTGAATCGAAGTTTCGGCCTCGAGGCCGTGTTCCGTGTCTCCGCATCCCGCTCCGCGCCCCGGGCATCAAAAATCTCGACAGATCCGTTTTCAATCGGTACAATTAATCGGCCTTCATCCCCAGGAACTACCAAAGAAGTACATGCGAAAACCAGACGAAAGCCTCAACGACTTTATTGCTAAGCCTGCCCCCAAGGTTGCGTCCAAACCTCCGCTCCCGGTCTATCTGCAACTGACCGGTGAAGTGGAGATACTCAACCCGCTCGTCCGTGATGAACCTGCTCCGCAGTTTCGCTGGACAAGGCGGAGCCAGCCGGTATGGTTTCGCCGCTTTCTGCTTGCGGGCAGCGGCGCCCTGGTGATGATGGCGATGGTGCTTGTGAGCGCGATCCTGATCGAGATGAGCGATTCGCGCGAGGTTGCGGAAGTCGCACCCGCGGAGGAGCACGAGACTGTGCCGGTCGAAGCTCAGACGCCGGTCAGCTTCGACGTGTTCTCGCCATCTGAGGGTGCCGACGTTATCACCGGTGTTCGCCGAAACAGCCGGGCCATTCAATACAGAACGAGATTCACCCGAGCTGCTTACAAACCGCGTCGTACATACCGGTCGCTGCCGCAGCCCGAGGAGCCGAAGTTTGTCCCAACCACACTCGTGATCTACGCCGAGAACGGCGTGATAAAACGCCGCGTTGAGCCATGGCTGCGGAACAGCTAATTCGATTTTGGATTTTAGATTTTGGATTTTGGATTGAAGATAAAGAGCCCGCGATCAGGTCGCGGGTTTTCTATTTAGACTTCGGGGTGAGAAAAATATAGAACCTCGCCGCCGCGGTAACCGTAATCCTCCCGAAAGCAGGACCCAAATATGGAAACAGCGGCAACCATTCGCGAGATATCCCCCAAGGCCAAGGCGAGATTGGTCGGGATCTTCTTTCTATTGACCACTGTCGGCGGAATCATCGCTGAAGGTTTTATTAGCAGCTCGCTCATCGTCGCGGGTGACGCGGCGGCGACGACGAACAATATCCTGACGAACGAGACGTTCTTCCGGGCGGGGTTCGCGGTCTACCTGATCGAGATGATATGCCAGGTCGTGATGACGGTCCTCTTCTACGATCTTCTCAAGCCTGTCAGCCGAACCGTCGCACGCGTATCGCTGTTCCTAAACATCGCCGGCATCGTCATCAAAACGATGAGCCGCCTCTTTTATGTCGTTCCGCTTCTTGTCCTCGGTGATACATCGAACGTCTTCACCGCCGAACAAACGCAGGCGATGGCAATGCTCTCGCTAAAAATAAATAACGAAGGTCCTATCATCGGTCTGGTGTTTTTCGGAGTCGCGGGGCTTCTCGAATCGTATCTGATCCTGAAGTCCAATTTTCTTCCGCGATTCCTTGGCGTGATCGGAATCGTCGCAAACCTCGGATGGCTCGTCTTTCTATATCCACCCGTCGCATTCCGCCTGTTCCCGATCATCGCCGGCGTCGCGCTTCTCGGAGCACTGGTGCAAATCTTCTGGCTGCTCGTCTTCGGGGTAAACGAGGATCGCTGGCGGGAACAAGCCACGGCATCCGCAGGCTCTATCTGGAGATGAAACTTTCGGTCACTCATCCGGAAGGTGTTATCTACCGGGTGCATTGTCACAATATCCACGCGGTCGGTGTATTAGTCCTGAGAGCACGAGCCGAGTTCCTGCTCGCTGCGAATAGTGGACTCTCCTCCGTCGACGGCGGTGGTATGATGTCGACGATCTGATCGCTTTCCCCAGAACACAAATAATCGCTGAGGTGAAACGAATGAAGAACAGTCTTTCAACGTTAGTGCTGGCGTTGGTGTTTGCGGTCGTGTGCGTGCATGCGCAGGATCCGGCGGAAGGTTACATCGTCACACCCGATAAGGTCCGGATCTTTTACAAGATAGTCGGCAGCGGACCGGAGACTCTGGTCATGGTCCACGGCGGGCCGGCGAATTCGCTCGAATCGATCCGCCCGGATATGGAGCCGCTCGCTAAAGGGCGTCGCGTTATCTACTACGACCAGCGGGGCAACGGTCGGTCCGATCTCGTCAAAGATGCTGACGAGCTGGGTTACGAAAAACACGTCGCCGATCTGGACGCGCTGCGGAAGCATTTCAAGCTGGAAAAAATGAGCCTGTTCGGGAACTCGTGGGGCGGTCTGCTGATCTCGCTGTACGCCATCGCGCATCCGGAGCGTGTCGAGCGCCTGGTGCTTGATAGTTCGGCCCCGCCGATGAAAGAGTTCATGGACGTCATGATCGCGCGCCGCTCGCCCCAGCGCCGACGATGATGGCCCGCTGTCCGGACACCGACGACATGATCGACGAGATCTCCCGGCGGACTGAACAACTCTACAAACCCGAACAGCGCGAGCGAGCGAAGCGGCTCTTCGCGAGCTGGGAAAAATCAGACGACCCGGTCGCAGTGTGTCGTGAGTTCTTTACGATGGTGTTGACGACTTACACGTACGGGCGCAGCCTCGATATCGGTTTCAAAGGCGACGTGTGTTCCGGAGGGAAGGACGCAATCCGCCAACAGAGAACGGTGAATACGCATATCTGGAACAGCTTGGGCGACTACAATCTCGTATCCAAGCTCGGCGAGGTAAAAGCGCCCGTGCTGGTTATCCACGGCGTCGCGGACGTCATTCCGCAACGCGCGTCCGAATTCTGGGCCGCCGGCTACCCGAATGCTCGCCTGTTGTTGTTCGACAGATCCGGTCACATGTCCCACGTCGAGCAAGCCGACAAGTTCTTTCCCGCCGTCGAAACATTTCTGAAGGGAAGTTTCCCGCCCGAAGCCAGGAAAATAACCCGCCCGGATGGCCGGTGAACAACTCACACCGAGAAGAACCAGCGTCAGATTTTCCACGTCCCGATTATTCTTCGCGATCGTCTGATTCGTTTCGTGGGGCTGCGGTAGCTTCATGGTCCTTGTAAACGAATCTGAGATTGAACGGGCGATATCGAGGAAATGGCTTTCATGCAATTCAAGCACTTACTTTAGGTTTCTTCGAGATCGGTGCGGACGGGTCAGGTCTATCTGGTTTAGGGCGGGACGTGCTCGGCGTCGAGTTTGGCGTGCCCGCCCGCGATAGTCTCTAGACGTCCGTTGATTTACAGACGGGGCGACCGATCTATCGAACAACCTCCACATTCGCTATCGTCCTTCCGTTGGGGTCGCGGATGAGGACTGTGCGGTAGGGGCTTGTTTCGTCAGCGATAGCTTCATAGCGTGCGGTACCCTCACCAGAGCCCTTGGGGTCGACGAGGTCGCCGAATCGCAGTTCCAGAATCAGCTCCGTGGGATTGGTGCCCTGTGGCTCGGCCTTGGTTAGCTCGAATACTGGTTCCTCACCGTTGGTTGGGAAGCGGCCGATGACAATGATTTGAGGCTTCGCGCCGGAGTTGTCGATGGCGGCGGTCCAGAAGCCAATGTTTCCGGAAGATTCGGATCCGGGCGGCACATCGATCTTTAAGGATTTCGTCGCACCCACCAGTTCGATCCCTCTTGTTCCGGTAACGCCCGTCAGATCCAGGTGTGTAGCGTACGGACCGAGGGCGGGAAGTCCGATTCCCGGAAGGATCCCAACGATCTCAATCTTCCAGTATTCCGGACGGTCGATATAGATCATCGGCACGAGCTCGACCTTCATGTTCAAGTACGGCTTGGTGCCGGTCACGACCAGGATCCACGTATCGTTGATGAAACCGGGGACAACCTTCGCGGTCTCAAAATCGATCAATCGAGCTGCGTCAGAAGTTGGAGCGTCGAGCAAAGCTCTATCAGAAAAATGGCGCATTTGAATTCTCCTTGGTGTTTTTCTACAAAGACGGCCGGGCATTAGTTCCGCCTAACGGTCTCTAATGTGATATGGCGTGAAGCGACGAAACATTACATGTGGCATGGAGCACTCGACGATCTCATTTTGGGTTACCGTCGCCTAGCCCACCCGCTCACGCCGGTGGTACTGACTCGAGTGGCATGCGTGTGACCATTCGGAATCACGTAGTTGAAGGATTGTATAAATGGCTCGGGTAGTTTCCGCAGGTCCTGTCCTCGACCGCGAGCGGCTCTTCCGGACCCGCGAATGTTGTCACTGCGGGCTCCGCTGGACTGGAGCGGGACAAATAGTAAAGCCCGCGATCGCTCACGGGCTTTCTATTTACGATTGACGATTTACTATTTACTATTCTGCCACCGCCATTTCTTTATCCTTCGACTTCTTCAGTCCACCGATCTGCACAAGGTTGTCGCCCTTGATCTGGTTCTTTTCGAGGACCATTTGGTTGTAGAGCTTACGCATCATTTGCATTTCTTCGGCGGCGGTTTTGGGGCCTTCCATTTCCGGTTTGTTCGGACGTTGGAGGTCGATCTCGTTTAGCACAAGGTTGTGCTCGGTCGTTCCCAGCTCAACATGCTTGCCGCGAGCGAAGACTTCGTGGCGGCCGTGGTCTTTGTACCACTGGGCTACCGTTGCGTTCTGGTGCATGTGCTCGATGATGTTACGCCAGCCGATGCCGGTGTTATATGCACAGAAGCTGATCTCGCCTTCCTGCGTGCCGTACGGGATGATGCACATCTCGGTGCGGCGGAAGTCGTAGTTGAAGAGATCCTGGAACCACATGCCTGCGATGAAGAGGAAGTTCCACGGATCCTGACGACGCTTCTCGATGTCTTCGAATGTACGATCGGGTCCGACCTTTCCGTAATCCTTACCCGAAAGACCGAACGACTTATCGAACTTCTTCAAGATGCCGCCGAGCGTCAGGGAGTTCGGAGCACCGTACGGGTTGTAGTTCTTGAGAAGTGCGAGTCCCATCATGATATTCGAAAACCACTTGCCGCGATTCGTATCCGTGATGTGCTGCATGTCGGTCACCAGGCCCTGAATGTTCAGGAACTGCGGAACCGGTGCCATCTCTTTCGTGTTCTTGTTGACCATCACCGCCGTGCCGACACCGCAGTTCGGGTGGCAGCCGCAGCTGACCTGTCCCCAATCGCTTTCCGGCCCGTGGACGACGTCGGCGAAATCCGCGAACGCACCCATCAGTGAAAGCGGGAACCAGTCACGTGTCGGCTCGGTGATTCCGACCTGTCCCTTTACGTCATGCGCCAGGTGAGCAAGCGTGTAACGCTGCTGCAGGCGACGCTGCTCGGTGATCTGCTCGTCGCGGCCGGTGAACGACACCGGCTGGAATGCGATAAACGAGATCTTCTTCGGGTTCTCCAACGCAAAGCGGATGATCGATCCGACCTGGTCGTTGTTGATCCCGTTGACGAGCGTGGTGACGAGAATGATATCGACGCCGGCTTCGTGAAGATTGTTGATCGCACGAAGCTTCACATCGAACAGGTTGCCGATCTGGCGGTGCGAGTTGGCATCGTTGCCGATACCGTCGAACTGCAGATACACGAAGCGGAGTCCGGCTTCAGCAGCCTCGCGGCAAAATTCTTTCGACTTCGCGAATTCGATACCGTTGGTTGCGGCCTGCACGGAGTTGTATCCAACCTTGCGTGCGTAGCGGATAGCCTCGAGGAAATGCGGCGATAGCGTCGGCTCACCACCCGAGTACTGCACCGACATCTGGCGACGCGGCTTGATCTGGATCGCGTTGTCGAGGATCTCCTGCACATCTTCCATTGAAAGCTCGTGCACGAAGCCCACCTGGTTCGCGTCCATGAAGCACGGATCGCACATCATGTTGCAGCGATTGGTGAG
>CAMLKY010000023.1 GCA_946480545.1 uncultured Acidobacteriota bacterium | reverse complement strand
TCATCGAGGAGATGAGCCGTGGGGTCGAGCCCACGATGGGCTCCCAGATGGTGCGGTTCTGCTTCTGCAAGAAGGACGAAACGCTTGAAGCCGCCGCGGAAAATCTGCAAAAACTGCGTCGCGGCTAGTAATTTACTGGGCCCACGAGAATGCCGGGTGTTTCCCCGGAGAGTTCGGCCGACTTACGCGGTAGCTCGCGACTTCCCCGGATAGCTCAGGGGACTTCGCCAAATGATTCGAAGACGTCCCCCGTCAACTCGGGGAGGCTTCCCGAGTACCCGGGGACTGTAACCCGGCCGCCGATTCAGACGTCTTCGGTCAAAGGACCTGCGTCCTGGCTGCGATCGAGCAACGTAAATCCCGGTCCGGGCAACAAAATTCATATCCGGAGCGGATTCGCTTCAGTCATTTTACTCAAATATTTTTGTAGATTGGAGGTTATATGATTAACAGATCATTAGCTCTATTTTTGGTCGGTTTTGTGTTTGTCCTGGGCGTCGAAGGGCAGACGCCTGCACCGGGTGCGGGTGGTGAGGCCCGAACCTTCTCGATGTTCTTCGACGGGAATGCCGGCTACCTCGGCATCCAGACCGAAGAGATCACAAAGGATAATTTTTCAAAGTACGGCCTCCGCGATGTCCGTGGTGTGGCGATCGAGAAGGTCGTCGAAGGCTCGCCGGCGGAGAAAGCAGGCTTGCAGAACGGCGACGTGATCATACGTCTCGGGAACGACGACATAACGAGCGTGAGAAAGCTCACCCGATTGCTCGGTGAAGTCTCGCCCGATCACCAGGTGAGGCTGACTATCATCCGCGGCGGCAGCGAGCGCGAGATCGTCGCGACGGCGGGCAAACGACCGATGCCGAGATTCGAGGAAGGCGCATTTACGCTTGCGGCTCCACGGATGCCGCTACCGCCGACGGGTACGCCAAGATTCGAGCGATTGCCTAGGATGGAGCTGGGCGTACCCGGTGAGCCGATGATGTTTGCGTTCGGATCGGGTCGCAGGATCGGGGTCGGTGTCACGACATTGACCAAACAGCTTAGCGAACATTTCGGTGTGGCGGGTGGTGTCATGATCAATGATGTCCGTGCCGATTCCCCGGCCGCGAAGGCGGGATTGAGGGCCGGCGACATCATTGTCGAGATCGACGGAAAAGAGGTTAAGGCCGACGGTGATCTGATTCGCGGTATCGCCGATAAGAAAGAAGGTGATGTTACGCTGACGATCATCCGCGACCGGAACCGCCAGACCGTTCGTGTCACGCCGGAGGACGCCAAGGACGGATTTCACTCGTTTGAGTTTCCTAATGGGGAGAAACTGTTCAACTCCGACCATTTCAAGTTAGCGATGCCTCAGACTGCGATGCCGCTGACCGAGTTCCGTTTTCCAGGCAGGGTTCTGTGATCGGATTCCATCTCTGGCCAACAGCCAGCAGCCAATAATTATCGATCTGGCTGCTGGCTGTTGGCTTTTAGCTATGTACGTGCTCAGCTCGCGCGATCACACCACGTTACCAAGCACTGAGTTACCCTTCTTCCGCCAGATAAATCCATCCAGAATGTAATGCGTCAGTTGCGGCACTGCGAGTAGAGGAACGAGATACGTTTTCCATTCGGACCAATTCCAATTCTCGCCGAAGATCCAACTCCGCTCGTGCCACACACCGCGATTCCAGAACAGCTCCTCGACATACGCGAGGGCCCAAAGCGTCGCAAGAAAAACGACCCAGTTCGACGACAAAGCGCGGTACACCGAGCCATTGGTTTCCCGCCGCATCTTTGCGTAAAACCAAATGAGTGCAAAATATGGGACGCCGTGAATTATCACGTTGGTGACGGTGAAGGCGTAGTCCGAGTTAAAAAACACGATCCCGACATACCAGCAAAGTGCGGTCGTCACGACAACGATATCCTTGCCTGGATTTAAGAATTTCTCGGTGCGATAGCTGTAGACCGTCTTCGCTGCATAGGCTGTGAGTGCGGCGATATAGACCGGAAACATCACATCGTCGACGAATGCCGGCAACGAGAAAAAATCGTTCTCGGTGAACCATTGGAAGTTGCGCGGCAGGCTTGTCATCCAGAATGCGAGCGGATACACAGTCGCAAGATAGATCGCCGAAGCGTCGATCCACCATGTCCAGCGGTCTGTCTCGCCAAGCTTTCGACGATAGAGCGCGACCCAGCCGTACTGCTGTCTCACAAAATGAAAGACCGCGACGATGGCAAGCACGCGCCAGAAGATAAGATCGCCTTCGGAATACAGCGCGACGCCGACGACGTACCCGAATGCGGGCACGAGCAGGTATAGCCACAGGCGACGCTTAAGTTCTTCTTTGTCGAGATAGACGCGGAAGCTGGTTGACCATACGTGTGCGACATCGATCAGCAAGACTGCCGTGATCCAGGTCCAGTCAGGTGATTCACCGTCCAGAATGCCAAGCTTCCAACCGATCGCGAGGAGGAGTAGGGAAACGAGAGCGCTGCCAAGAAAAACCGAGAGATCGATATTGCGCGAGAACAGCCAGACTCGGTCTGAACCCCCGAGACGCGGAGACGCGGAGTTAGTAGATGCATCCCGATTCATACCATCATATTTCTCTACGGCTCAGCGGTGAGCCATTTCTTTTGCAGCTCGCACGCCGTGATAGAACGCCTCTTCGAACAACGCGATCCCGCTCAGGTCCGTATGTGCGAAATGGATATTCCGCCACGGCCGAGCGGCAGCTTCGCGAATTCCGCTCCAGATAAAGTCAGGCCGCGGTGAGATCATCGCGTGGCCCCATCGCATTATATCGATGCGTGTAGTGAGCTCGTAAATATCAGGATGCGCTCGTGCCACGTCGGTGAGACATACGTCCGCCAGCTCGCGCCAAGTGAAATTGAAGAGCCGCGCCCGACCGTTCTCTTCGCGGCACATCGGGTAGTAATACGTCAGTACGGTCGGACCGTAATCGATTCCTTTTTGATGCGTCGCGTTCACATAACCAAGCGACGGACTATCATAGAAAACGTTGTCCCACGCGAGCGGGAAATCGCGTGCGAAACGCTGGCGCGGTCGATCGTTAAGGAACAGATTGGCGACGAACCAAGCATTATGCTGAAATTCTGAGGCTGAGAATTCCGTCGTATCGGCGAATCCTCGAATGACATACGGCGCCGTAAAGATCGGCGATGCGAAGATCACCTTCTTGCAGTGATAACCGCGCGCGGTCGTGCCATCGAGGCAAACCACATCAGCTCCGTCATCTGTTGGAACTACAGAGACCACTGCATGTGAACGCCGAACGCGGTCGCCGGCATGAGCCAGGAAATGCTCCACAAAACGGCCGTTCCCCTCGGGAAACGTAATGAACTGCTGCGACTGGTCACCACTCGCTTTCACGCGCGAGCAAAAATAGAAAAGACCTGCCCACGCCGACGTTTCATCGAGTCGCAGACCGTAATCATCACGGCATGCATAGTCGCACAACCATACGAGTCTTTCGGATGTATATCCGTTCCGCCGCAGCCAATCGGCGAACGAGATCTTGTCGAGTGAAGTCGCGTGTGGATCTTCAGAACAGTTTGCGAGCGGAACCACGAACGCGCGTTTCCCTTTTGAATCGCGCCAGTTGACCCATCCGTCGACCTGAGCTTGAAATGCGGCGAGCTGGCGTTTGTCCTCTTCGCTTTCGCCGGCATGAAGATAAAGCCCGTCATACCACCGTCCCATAAAGAAGACCCGCTCTTCCGGCTCGCGACAGAGAAACTGCTCCTGGATGATCACATCGCCGTTCGACCCGCGACCTTCGGTCAGCGACATTTCGTCGAGCAGCGAGATCAAGTCTGCATTCTCTGAAAATGGAACCGGAAGGTAGTGCGCTCCCCAGGGATAGTTGACCGGACTGCCGCTCCCGCTTCGCGAAGTACCACCGGCATGTTTCTCAAGCTCGAGCACCACAAAATCATTTTCATTTAGTTTCGATAGCTTCCACGCAGCCGACAGTCCCGCGATTCCCGCGCCGACGATCGCAATGTTCATCGTTTGCCAGTTGTCCGCCGGAACCTCGATCTGCCGCGCCTCTCGCAGCATGTGACCGAGCTCCACATTCTGTCCAACGATCTCTCCGTCCGGAAATCTCTTCGGCGCGCTCCTCCCGCACGCCGCCATCGCCAACGGCGCGCCGAGGAATGTCGTGAGGAGTTCTCGTCTGGTGATCTTCACTTTCCCGACAAACTGAAAACTGAAAACTGAAAACTGCGCGTGTTACTCATTCTTCCTGGTGGTTCTGATCGAGGTAATCAGTAGTCCTTGAAGTTCGCCACAATCATGCAGAAGCGACTCGGCCTGCGATCCCGTAATGAATTCACAATCGCGGAGTACGCGAAGCAGGAAATGTGTTCTGAAAGCTTCTTTGTTCGCGACGGAGTACTTAGAAAGGAAGTCGGCTCGGCTTTCACCTTGTTTACCTTCCTCAATCAGCAACCCGATATTTGTTCCTGAATCGAGTATCTTTCTCGATAGCACGAATTCTCTTTTTACCTTGTTCAGGTGTTCGCAAAGTCGCACTATGCGAAGGGCAAATCCGTATGCCTTCTCTTGAAGTATGTCCATGGGAGTTCTCCTGTTTTCAGTTTTTAGTTTTCACTTTTCAGTTTGTCCGGAAGCAAAGCTACTCAAATCTCTTCCATTCAGTCTCGTAGTAACGAACCAGTGCCTGGTTATCCAAACGGTTGATTTCGACTTCTTCGTCGGGCGGCAGAAGATCTTTTGGAAAGTCGAACATCGACACGAGAGAGCTGGTGTTCAGGAACTTTAGATCCACATCGGCTAATCGCGCCGGGGTTTCGAATGGCTGTTGCCTGGCGAGTGCGTAGCCCCAGACTCCGAAGCTCGGGACCGTGGTCTGATACGGCTTGACGTTGAATCCGACGGCTTCGAGCGTACGGATGATCGACCAGTATGAGTTACGCGCGATCAATGGCGACGTGCATTGAATGACGACCGCCGCATCGGGCGTCAGCTTCTTTTTCAGAAGGTTGTAGAAGCGAGTTGTATAGAGCTTTCCAAGCGCAAAGTTGTTCGGGTCGGGAAAATCCACGATCGCTATATCGAATGGGTCGAGCGCGGTGTTGTCGAGCCAGACGAACGCATCGGCGTTCGTGACAGTAACACGGGGATCGTCGAATGCGTTGCGATTCAATTCGGCGAGAGCCGGCAGCGCTCGTGATAGTCCGGTCATCATCGGGTCGAGATCGACGAGCTGTACGGTTTCGACGGACTTGTATTTTAGGATCTCCCGAAGCGCCAGACCGTCCCCGCCGCCAAGGACGAGAACTCGTCGCGGAATACCATCGAAGGCCGCGAACGCCGGATGCACGAGCGCTTCGTGATAGCGATACTCATCGAACGAATTGAACTGAAGGTTTCCGTTCAGGAATAAGGCGTGTCCGGTCTTGCCGCGCGTGACGACGATGCGTTGATACTGGGAGCTTTTGGCGTAGACGATGTTGTCTGTAAACAAAGCGTCTTCGGCGAGTGTCGTCAGGCTATCCGCCTTGATAAAGGCGATCAGGAGCAACACGATCACGACCGCGCCCTTTATGCGGAGAATGTTGATGTTCTTTTTTATCAGCGGCTCAAGAAGCCAGGTTGCCCAGATCGCCACGGCCGCGTTGAGCATTCCGAATAGAAGAGAAGTTCGATTCAGGCCAAGCTTGGGAACAAGAAAGATCGGGAAAAGAAGGCTGGCGACCAGAGCCCCGACATAGTCGAGTGCGAGCACGCGCGACACAAGCGTCTTGAAGTCGAGCTCGTCCTTGAGGATGCGCATCAGCAGAGGGATTTCGAGACCGACGAGCACGCCGATGAAGAAGACCATCGAGTAGAGGATGATTTGGAAATACGAAATATACGCAAAGGTGAGAAACAGGATCGGCGCGCTAAATCCGCCGAGTACCGCGACTGCAAGCTCGATGTCGATAAACTTTTCGGCGATGCGGCGATCGATGTACTTCGACATCCACGACCCGACGCCCATCGCAAAAAGATATATACCGATGATGAGTGAGAATTGGGTGACGGAATCGCCAAGAACATAGCTCGATAATGTTCCGGCGAGCAGCTCGTATATCAGCCCGCACGTGGCGATGATGATAACGTTGAGGAAAAGAAGCGGTGTGCGATTCATAGAAGGATGAGGGATGAGGGATGAAGGATGAAGTCAAAACCCGGTTTCATCCTTCATCCTTCCGCCTTCATCCTTCGGGGCTATCCCTGGATAGCCGCGGCGATTATTATCGCGATCCCGATCATGATCGAACCGATAACGATCCCGAGCGCCGTATTCTGATCTTCCTCGATCTCTTTCTTGATCGGATACACGATCCCGAGTATCCCGTATGTCACGGCAAATATTACGATGCCGATGAACACAAAGATCAGCGTCGTTACCAACGTTTCCAAAAGCGCGTCCATTTTGACTACAAGAGCAAAAGGAACCGACAAGTTCATGATCATCTATTTTCCTCCGCGAAAGCCTGTATAGATAAATGGGACCCCGAGACGCGAGCGGCTGCCGGAGTTTGCGAGCTCCCAACCGAACAGCGCTGCCGACCCGTACAGCGCAAGCACGCCCATTCCGAATACGAGGTAAAGTTTCTTTAGCATACCGTTATAGCCAACCAAGTTTGGCGACTGTAAATTCTCACTCGCTCGACCCGCTCGAGCTGAACATGCTGTCTTTCCATCGTCGCGATTCGAATGAGAACTTTCTGAACAACCCGAGGACCGGAACGATCAGCAGGGCGATGAATGCACACAGGAAATTTACGCCGCGATTCACATTCTGTTCGACCTTGATGTCGACGTTCAGTGGCTGCGTCACACTCTCGAGCGATCCTTCCACACGCAGTCGATACTGGCCGGCGGCCAACGACGACAACGTCGCATCGTTCATGGTGCTACCTTCCGTCCACGACTCGCCGTCTTCCACGCCTTGATAGAAAGAGATCGGGATCGAGACCGACTCGATCTCGTTGTTCTGCGCATTGACGAGATCGATGTCGAGATCAGCGGCCGAATTATTGACCGGTGCCGATGCCGTGATCCGGACATTACGATTTCCGCGCAACTCGAATGGCCGACTGAAGACGATCTGTGGAGCTGCGGCCGTTCCGATCGACGGCTGCAAAGTTATCGATTCGGAATGGACGGTATTTGTTATCCCGGTGAAAGGGATCATAAACACAGCAAGCACGATCAGCCCAAGAAGCGGCAGCAGTCCCCACGTGTAATAGAACCGGCCCGTGAAGGGCTGGTTAGGTGCAACCGACCACGGCTTTGGCAGATCCGAGATCCCGAACGCTTTTTCGATCTCGGCGTTGGTCATGTAGACACCGAGCGACCAGTTCACTTCCTTATCGGTCGACTCTTGCGACAGCATCAGCGGCGCCGAAACATAATCCACCGCTCGCACCGTCTCATGCTGTTCGACGCGCCAGTAGAATTCGCCCTTCACGTATCTGACCATCGCCTGAGCGTCCTGAAAGATACGGAATTTCCTGCCGTTGTAGGTGGCAGACTTGCCGCCTGCGATATTTTGATCCGTGGTCACTTCGGCGGGATTCACCGGCTCGACGAAATTCCAGTGATTGTCGGAGTGAACGAGCCAGCGGAAGCCGATCGTCGGATTGTACAGAAGGTATTCGTGCCAGTAGTAGGTCTGGCCGTCCATATCGACGCTGCGGACGACGGCTCCGATGATCTTGAACTTTACGTCGTCTTTGAAAGTACCTTCGGCGCCGAGCGGCAGGACGAAGTTCTTGTCGGCCTGGGTTTCCTTCAGCGTCTTCAGGTAAGTGAGATTTCCCTGGTTTACATCGAGCAGTGAATCGCAGTTTGGACATGCAACGCGTTCTGTTTTGTCCGGTGCGACCAGGTTTAGCGGACCGCCGCAATTCGGGCAGCCCATCGCCGCGGTCGAAACACGTCGTGCTTCGCGTTCCGCTGGACGCGCGTCCGCGAGACCTATATCGGCGAGTGAAACCTGTCGACCCAAAAAGAGCCATGGAGGATCGACGCTGTAATCGATAGTGCCGAACACGTCGTTAGCGCCGGCGAGATCGGCGTAACGAGTTTTCTCGTTTGGCGTCAGTTGGTAAGGGATCTCGCCGTCGGCGGCAACCGCGGTGGCAACGCCTTTCTCGACGACCATCAGGGCGGCCGATCCCGTACCGCCTGTCACCGATTGCCCAACCTGCAGGTCGTCATATGCGGGAAGCGAAGCACCCGGGGCCATCGGTTGGTAGAACGTAATATAAAAACGTCCTTGGGCTTCCGCGAGCCAACCGACCCAACCATTCGAGAACGTCGCGTACCATTCATCCCAGTAACCGCCTAGCTCATGCTTGAGCTGTGCGCGTCCCGTCAGCTCAAATCTCACGCCGTTAAATTCGCCCTTTAATCCCAGTTTGAGCGGCGACTCTGATTGTGCGATCTCGGCTACTTTTCCGAGGTCGGCGAGGCCGCGATCGGTACGTGCTATTGCCGAGCGGCAAAACGGGCAGACGAGCACGATCGTTGAGCCGGCTTTGAACTCGACCGGAGCGGCACAAGATGGGCAATTCGCCTGGAGTACGCTCAAGCGTTACCTCCGGCGGCTTCGGTTTTTCGATTCGGAGCTCCGCGCTCGATCTTCATGACGGTGACCGTATCGGCATCTAGAGATGTTTTGAGGTTTGATTCCCAATCCCACTCGGGCCGTGAACGACAGCAATAGAGATTGAACGTGGCGGTACCGTATTCGGGATAAGTGTGACAGGCGAGGTGCGACTCGGTTAAAGCTACTAGACCCGTGACGCCGGCTTCGCCGGGAAATTTG
Organism: uncultured Acidobacteriota bacterium; assembly: GCA_946480545.1. The sequence goes on along the minus strand of CAMLKY010000023.1, from coordinate 3,124 downwards.
TGCCAGACAGAGTCGATCGTCTTCAGTCCGAGTTCCGCAACGACTCTCTCGAAGATTTCTTGCAGACGCCGCTCGTCACGCAGACTTTCCGCGCTGCAGCCCGAAGCTTCGATCAGCCATTCTGTTCCGACGATCATCTTGGCAATCTACTTTCTCTACGACGTGATAAACGAAAAAGTTTGAACCCAGGTTTGTGAACCTATAATGGTGAAGTATGTCGAACAAAACTATAGCGAAATTTTACGGCCTTGTCATTTTGGTCGCGGCCGGCCAGATGCTCGCATCCTCTTGTTCGCATGCCGCCCCGAAAGGTAGATATCCCGTAAATTCAGCCGCAATTTCTTCCGACTACGCCAAGCCGGAAATTGTCGGATTGATCGAGTCGAATGACGTAAGCGAAAGCAGCGGGATCGCCGCCTCAATGTGCCAGCCGGATGTATTGTGGACACATAACGATTCAGGTGACGGTGCATTTCTTTACGCAATGGATCCACGTGGGAAACATCTAGGGACGTGGAAGGTCAACGGCGGAAAAAATGACGACTGGGAGGATATCGCGACGTTCAAAGATGCCGGCGGTCGTTGCTTTGTTTACGTCGGAGATACTGGAAACAACGATCTCGGTCGGACGCATCTTCAGATCTATAGAATTCCCGAACCAACAGTTGCGGAAACTGCGACGCAGTCGAATAAGAGGAACCCGATCCAGACGGATCCGGCGGAAGTCCTTACATTCCGGTATCCGGACACACCACACGATGCAGAGACACTTCTTGTACATCCGCAAACGGGCGACATCTACGTGTTGACCAAACGCCTCGACGGCCCTTCTCAGGTGTTCAAGCTCACGTCGGGTCGAGCAGTAAAGGTCGGAGAAGTGAACCTGCCCGCGGTTCCGAACGGCTTGTTGACGGGAGGTGGGATCTCACCGGATGGAAGGCGTGTGATCGTCTGCGATCTGTCGGCCGGCTACGAGCTCGATCTCGGCAGCGCCACGACGTTCGACGAGATCTGGAAGCGCCAGCCTATACCGATCGATCTGGGCGACCGCAAGCAAGGCGAGGCCGTCAGCTACAGTGCCGACGGCGGTTCGATACTGGCCACGAGTGAGAGGAAGAATTCGCCCGTGATCCAGATTAAAAGAAGGTAAGTGATTTGAGATTTCACGGTGCAAGTTTTGAAATTGAGATCACGAATCGAAATTGCACGACCTGCCGCCGGATCGCGGCGCCAAAAACGAAACGACCCGCGTTGCTGGAACGCGGGTCGAAGCACCATTTCCCGTTCGGTTACTGCGTGATCGTGAACTTACCTTTGTTCTCCACGACCTGACCACCGACGCGGTCTTTCGTAACAACCTTGATCTCGTAATCACCGATCGGCATCATGTCCGTCGGCAAGAGACGGGCGAGCGTAAGCCTCTGGCCTGAATCACTCAGACCGCTCCAGTCCTCGGGCTGCCGGAGCACTTCTTTTCCATCCTTCAGCAGAATGTACTCGACATCGACCGCGGGTCGAAGAGTCGTCTGATCGATCCCGGCGTTGTAGACCTGCAGATAGATTCCGACCTCCTGGCCCTTCTTATACGTGCCTGCGAGATTAGGGATCACTTTCGCATTTCCGATAACGAACTGTCCGCCGATGTCCGATTCAGTCGTGGTGCGGAGCTTCGACGCGAGGATCATCGACGACGTCGACAGTTTCTTATCGTCATATCGCGGAACGGTGAAACCGATGTTGCGAAGTCCGCGGTTTCCGGTTTCGACGTCGCGGACAACGACATCGACCTTGTAGGTTCCCGGCGTAAGCGCGACGGCTTTCTGATAGACAGATTTCTTGTCACGCAGATCGGCCAGCTCTACGGACGTCGCGGTCGTCGTGACCGAATCCTCGAAGATGCCGGATCGCTTACCCGACACCGCTGTGATCCGGCCGAAGATGTTCAGCCGTGCTTGCTCGAGACCACCGAGATTCTTGAATTGCAGTTCCTTGTTGTCGGTCTGCACCGTGAACGTAGCGATCACCCGGTCGTCCGACTGGCGGAAGAAGTCGATACGCAGATCGAAATCCAGAGGATTGTTGTCTAGCACACCCGAATCGCCACCGGCGATACCGGCAAGGTCGCTAAATCTCACTGAGGGCGGTCGCTGAAGGCTCGTGATGATCTCCATGCGACGGAACGGCGTGTCCTGCTCGCGCTGGAAGCCTCCCTGATTTATGCCGCCGATGCGGTCGCCCTTGTTCGCGATACCGAGCTGCTCGGCCGTCGTCAGGCCTGCACCGGGCACGGTCTTGAGTGCGTCCTTTTCATGAGCGTCACGAGCGATCCGGTATTCGCCGGTGCCGGTCGGATCGACGAACTCGATCTCGATACCGTCGCCAACTCCATCCAGGTGCCGGTACCACCAGATCTCAAAAGGGTAGGTGGTTGTCGAACCACCGCCTTCCCAGCTCGGACGATCATAGGCACCGCCGGTAGGGTGGGTCTCGATCGAATCCGGTTTACCCCAGGCGATGTATATACGGCCGCGATCCGTTTTCCATCCCGGGATACCCGACGTGAAATGCTCGTTCGCGTAGGCGATCCGCTCGTAATATTGTTCGCGATATTCGTTCTCTTCGGTATCCGGATTCGGATCGCGACGACGCCAGAAGTTCTCGATGAAGTTCTCACGCTCCTCGTCGGTCGTCAGTGCCTGAAACGCACGGCGCTCATCCTTGGTGATGATGTACGCGACGTCGGTGTTCAGCCAACGCTTGTAGGCCTCCTTCAACTCGGGTTTGACGTTCCGGGGATTCGTCGTCGGATCGACGCTTGGCTTGTCTTTGTCCTTCTGGGCTAATGCCGGCAGGACCGCAAAACTAAATACCAATATTGTCAGTGTAAAATTTCGAACGAATTTCACTGATGACATAACTGTAAAACTCCTTAACTTTCAAGGCCGCGGTGCTAAGCGGAATGATTCTAATAGATTTAAACCTTAAAGATTTTAGACAGATATCCTTAATTGTTCAAGATGCTGCCGTAGCGGGCCTGGTTGCATAGCGACGTCACGCTGGCTCGGTTGTTTGGCGGCGGCGGCCGAAAAACCAGGCAATAAAGATCGAAACGAGGTATAGGACC